>CAZSFB010000023.1:0-16027 GCA_964606035.1 uncultured bacterium
AGAACTCCGGCGTGAACTGGCAGACCTGGAGAAGCGGATAAGTGCTGTTTCGGCAAACCGGAGTGAGGCGGTCGAGTTCAGAAAGCTGCAAACAGACCTCGACCAGCGGCTCCAGAAAAACGAAAAGCATATCCAGCAGATGCTGTCGGCTTTTGAGGAGTTCACCCGGCAGATAACCATCAGCCGGGCCCAGCAGCCCACGGGCGGGCCGGCACCCACTCCGCAGACTCCGGAAATCCTCAAGAAATTCATTGAGGATCTCCGGACCGAGAACCGGAGCGTCAGCCAGGATCTGCGTCGGGAAATCGCCCGCCTCGCCGAATCGGCAAGGGAACGAAAAGGCATCGTAACGGGGACTGTCACCCCTGCCGTGCCTCCGCCGGGCGGATTGAAACCATCAGGCTTGGACCGGCGCGGCATTGCCATTGCCGGGATATTCGGCCTGCTGCTGGCCACCGGAATCGGGACCGTGATCTGGAAACAGTTACGGCTCGAACAACAGATCCACTTTTTTGCAAATGGCCAGCCAGAACTCATGCATGGCCGCCCGGCCACGGCCGGCAAGCAGCTCCCTGTGCCGGAGCCGGCTGTAAAATTTCCGGTACGAACCACCGAGGAAACCGTCGAACTCGCCGGTCGCGCGACCGGCGCACAAGGTGTCGTCCTTCATATCGACGGCATTTTCTTCGCGGCTGTGCCGGTCCGGGGCGGAAAATATCTTTTCGACCGGATCCCCATTGAACCGGGCACCCACAAGCTCGACTTATGGGCGTTCACGCCGGGAACCGGATTCTCAAACCCGCTTTCAGGCGAAATCACCAGAACCCTTCCTGCCCAGGCGGCGCGGCTTTCAGAACCGCGTCCATCGCTCAGTGGACTCAATGTGGAGCGGGGCCCGCTGGACCGCCGCGAAATCGGTCTCACGTTCGATGGCGATGGAGCCGATGGAGCCGAAGTCGTGCTGGACACGCTCCGTCAGAAACGGATCCAGACAACGGTTTTTCTCACAGGAAAATTCATGGACCAGAACCCCGGACTCGTAAGGCAGATCGTCAGGGATGGGCACGAAGTCGGAAACCATACGCAAACGCACCCGCACCTTACCACCTACAACGAGAACAACCGGCACGATACCCGGACCGAAGTCACCAAGGAGTGGTTCCAGGAGGAACTGCTCCAGCCGGCGGCGAGGTTCGAGGAAATCACGGGTGTTCCGATGGCGAAGATCTGGCGGGCCCCCTTTGGCGAGGTGAACCCCCAGATCCTCCGGTGGGCGTATGAACTTGGATACCGGCATATCGGCTGGACCCGCGACTATTCACGGAGCATGACACTGGACTCGCTGGACTGGGTCATCAACCGCGGTGACCGCAACTATCAGCCCGGCGCACGAATCATTGAACGCCTGCTGGATTTCGAACAGTCGTCGAAGACAGGAGTGAACGGAGGCATTGTGCTGATGCATCTGGGCACACAGCGGCCGGCCGACGACTCCGTAGGTCTCCATCTGCCACGCCTTATCGACACCTGGCGGGAACGCGGCTACCGGTTCGTGAAGGTGAGCACCTGGCTCTCTGAAGACTCATGAACGGCTCATCGCCAGATCCTTATTACGTCTATATCCTCCGGTGCAGCGACGGCACCCTTTATACAGGAATCGCGGCCGACCTTGGGACCCGGATCCGGCTCCACAATGAGGGCCGCGGCGCCAAATACACGCGCTCCCGGCTGCCCGCAATGCTGCTCTATTTTGAAACGGCGGCAGGCCGCGGTGACGCCCTGAGGCGGGAAGCACAAATAAAGCGGCTGAGCCGCAAGGAAAAACTCTGCCTGGCCGGAGAAGAAGTAGATGATTCAGCTGTTAACATAAAATAAAATCGTTCTCTTGATGTTCCCGCCCGCAGAACCAGCGGCTACAATTCGCCCCACAAGGGGAAATCGAAGGGGACATCGATATCCCATAACGCGAAAGGTATTCACCTGCGAAATGATCACGAACTACCAGCTTCAGAACAGTTATCTGCAACTCAAGGAAATGGGCCGGCTCAGCCTGCCGGAGCCCAAGGTCCAGGACATGTTCCACTCACTTGCCCGCATTGCACCCACCTGCATGGTGGACCCGGCAATCGCCAAGGGGTTTATTTCCTGGATGGTCCAGAACCATGAACTGATGACCCCGAACGTGGTGAGCGAACTTGCCCGTGCGGAACTGGCACTCCGGGAACTGAAGACGACACCCGTGCAGGTGCAGGAGGGCCTTTCCCTACCGGAACAGCTCGAAGTGACCGAGAAGGAACTCATCAAGCGGGCCCTCACGCTGCACCGGCGCAAGGGAGATGCAGCGGACGCGCTTGGAATCCCCCAGAGCACACTGTCCACGAAGCTCCGGAAGTTCGGCCTGAACGACGACTGACAGAGGTAACAAGGCCGCCTGAAGCGCTGTTTTTCCAGAGGGGCAGGAAAATGGAGAGTTGCGGGAAAAGGATTCGTGGGCTTCGCAAGATCTTGAAGCTTTCTGCCGGCGAATTCGGGCGTCTTGTGGGTGTCGAGGCCAGTACCATCGCCCGGTGGGAACAGGGCATCACCGAACCCACCCATTCCGAACTGGCGAAAATCTGGCAGAACGTACGGGTAGACCTGAACTGGCTGGTCACTGGCGGGAACCGCCCCAACTACCTGTCAGAGATCCAGGTGCAGAATGGACAGCTTGTCGAACCCCTGGCCGCTGTTCCGGCGGCCCGTCGGGTTACGGCGGAAGAGACCCGGCTTCTCAACGAGTACCGGGCCATGGCGCCACATGACCGCGCTTTTGTCCAGAAGGTCTTTGAGAGTGTCAGGGAACTGCCGCCGGAACCGGCCGCTATTGATGTTACTCCGGCTGGCCGCATCCGCCGGCGATAAGATTCATGCGCGGCTTCCTGACGGCACTCCAGCCTTTTGCAGCACGAGCCGTTCCACCTCGGCCTGAAGTTCTGTTTCGCCTCCGGTCCATTGCCTCCCGCAGAGAACTTCCCGCGTCTCCGGCGGGATACTGAATTCCAGCCGGTATACCGTTTCCAGTTCCATCAGGTGCTGATCAACCAGGACGGATATGCCCTCAGGCCGGGCCAGCAAATCCTCGACCTCTATCACCGGCAGTTCCACGCCCCCGAATTCGGGACTGCCCAGAAGCTTTCCAGGTCCAAAGGCCCCACGCCAGACTTTTGAAGCCAGCACAATCACCTTCGCACCGTCATGAACCAGGGCCCCCAGGGCAAATTCGAACTCCGGACGCACCTCGGAACTGTGAACCCACACCCAGACCAGAGTGCTTGACGGATCGTGCACGTTAATGAGCAGATGCCTCCCCGCATCACCGTCTTCTTCCCGGTCAGCCGGATACGTGGTTTCAAAGAACTGTTCCCTGCCCGCAACCAGTCGCGCCTGCGCGAACAGGATCTGGGGAGTATCCTGTGCGATCACGATGCAGCCAGTTCCGGTTTGCAGTGCCCGTGCAACCGCATCGGCAGCCGAAAGGGCACTTGGTGAAACCGTGGGCCAGAGCGAGTCCTTCGGCTCCAAGATGCGGCTTTCCGGGCCCCATCCAGTCATTACAACGGGCAAATTGCCTGCAAGCGCTCCGGGCGAAGGCACGAGCCGGTCAACAATCTCCTGAAGCCGCCGTCGGTCCCCTGGAGCGTAGAATCGCTGGAGGCCGTCAGGGGTCAGCTGCACCAGTCCCTTCACCAGGCCGCCCGGGGCCGCCCCTGCCCAGGCGATTCGCACCGGCGATCCCGCCAGTTCCGAAAGCCGCTCCATAAAGGCATCCGCCGAAAGTCCCTCCGCCACACGTGCTTCGAGCCGGCTCAGTTCTTCCAGTAACCGGGAGCGGGAGTTGGGAATGATCCTGCCGGCCGCACCAAACACGTCCGGAAGCCGGTGGGTCACAACCGACCAGGTGAACACGGTGACGGGAACGGCCATGAGGGCGGGGCCAGAAAACAGGTACCGGTTGTCGCCAGCCAGCATCGGCAGGAGCTGGTTGGTCACCATGCCGATAAACATCGCCCCAAACAGGGCTGTAAGCTCGATGAGTATCCGGTTCCGTGCAGCCCAGTCGATCGAGGTCCACCGGCGCGCCAGCCAGTATATCTCGTAAAGGAGCAGCGGATTGTGAAACGCCATCGGAAGCCACCAGAGTGGTCCGTAGTGCCACGTCTCGACACCGTTCTCGAGCGACACGGACCGGATAGTCAGGTCCGTAAAGATTGCAGGCAGATGGGTGGCAGCCGACGCCAATAACAACACCATCACCTGCGAACGGGGCGGCCTGTCACCAGTGGCGAGCACCCGGAACATAAAAAGCCCGGCTGCATGCCCAAGCATCGGCCCCAGGAATGCGAGACGGCCGGACCACAAGAGCAGGTCCACCCGTTCGGCCCCGATCGCGAACCATATACCGGCATACGCAAGGAGCCACAGGGCACTGGCCACAGACGCGAAAAACACCCAGCGGCCGGCCTCCGGGAAAACCGCCCTTTTCAGCGAAATCCATCCGCAGAGAAGGACATATATGGACAGAATCACCAGAAGCATCGTGATAGAATCACAGTTTACAGTCGGGAATCGAAGTTCAAGCCGCGAAGCCCGGAGCAGCACCCCCATTTTCGCAAGTATAAACTTTTTTCTCTTATTAATCCGACAGTTTTAACATTAAAAACTACAGGGGATACAACACTGCCCCGAATCAGGGACCCCCGTTTCCCGGCACAGCTTCCAAGGGGTTTTTCATGGAAAAAACCCTATTTCAATACTAGAGTAGTTCCGTGTCCGCCAGAACGCCCCCCCTTACCGTCCATTACATCGGCCAGAACACGTCGCTGGAACTTTCCTTTGCGACATGGTCTGGCCGGTCTGGTATTTCGGTCCGGCGGCTGGTTGAGGGACGGCTTCCTGTTTCCCTGCCGTCCATCTCACCGTTCCTCTGGATCGCCCGGAGATATGATACAACTGTCCCTGAACCCATTGCACGGCTGGCGAAAGCAGCCCGCTCCTGCGTGATCCTGCCCCATAGTGCTTTTTCGCTGGCGCGGCAGGCACTGGATGCCGGGTTTGCCAACTATCTTTGCATACCCTGCACGGAGGCTGTCTTGTTCCAGAAACTCGACCGGCTTGCCCGCTTTCCTGCCGAAGATTTCATTCCCGCGACGACACCCGGAACCGCCGGAGACATTTCGGTTCTCCGCATAGTCTACGGATCTGAAAGTATTGACAAACTTGAAACTGTCGCGCGGCTTCCAACAACGGTTACTCTCACCGGCCCTGCCGGAATGCAGCCCGTTCGCCTGGCCCGGATGGTTCACGAACTGAGCGACCGGTGCAACGGACCGTTTGTCCCCGTTCCCGTCCGGTCGCTGTCCCGGCGGCAGATACAGGACCTGTTTTCCGGTAATTCAGATGCACCGGGGCTTTTTGAATCAGCGGCCGGGGGCACCCTTTACCTGGAAGATGTCGAATTTCTTGAAAATGCCCAGCAGCAGATGCTGAGAGCCAACCTCTCTGTCCCCCTTGGTCCAGATGGTGCCACCCACGGACGAACGTGGAGACTGATAGTCTATACAAACCCGGACAACAGGCTGGCTGCCCACCAGCTGGACCCGCTGCTCGGAATCCAGCTCGGTGTATATGTGGTTCCGGTCCTGCCGCTGGGAAACCGCTACCAGGCGATTGCTGCTGCTGCCAGTGACATGCTGCCCCGACTGGCTGCCGGCCTGAATCTCCCGCCGCGGCGCGTATCTCCCCAGGCCATGGACCGCCTCATGAAACATTCATGGCCCGGAAACCTGGATGAACTCCGGATTGTTCTTGAACACGCGCTGATACAGTCCGACGGAGCAGAAATCACTCTGGACAAACTGAAAGTTGGCGACTCCTCGCTACTTGCTCCGCTGATTGCGTCTCCGCTCCCCACTTCCCGGATCCGTTCGTCAGATCTTCCGGACTGACAATGAAAGGAAATCATGCCCCTCAAAACCGCCGCGCTGCATTAAATTAACGAAATCTGCTTCATCTGTGAAATAACCTGTGATATTTGGGCAAATAGCTCGGGTACCACCGGCTCAAGGAGTCAAACCAGGTGATGAAACGTTCACTTCTAGCTCTCGGCTTTTCTTCCGCACTTCTCTTCTCGGCCGCCGCCTGTTCCGACAAGGAACCCCCAAAAGAAAAGGCTGCAGAGAAGGGTTCACAGGCACCCTCTGCAAGCTCTGCCGGCTCCCCAAAAACCGGTGCTGACGGCGTTGAAGAAGGTGATATCCCCGGTGGCAGCAAGAAGGGCACTCTGGACAGCAAGGGCCAGGTGAACGAAGCCGCCGCCAAGGGTGGCAAAGATGGAGCAGGCGCATCGGAAGTTGACGCGAGCGCCATCCAGGACATTTTCTTCGATTACGATCGCAGCGACATCCGGCCGGAAGCCCGCGAAACGCTGAAGGCCGTCGCCGAGATTCTCAAGAAAAACAAGAATGCCAGCCTGACTATCGAAGGTCACTGCGACGCCCGTGGTACGGAAGAATATAACCAGGGACTCGGCCAGCGCCGTGCGGATTCCGCTCGCGCCTACCTTGTGAACCTCGGTATCACCCGCAAGCGGATCAGCACCGTGTCGTTCGGCGAGTCGCAGGCGAACCAGAATGCCGATTCAGAAAATGCATGGCAGCAGGATCGCCGCGCCAAGTTTGTGTTCAACTGAGCGGGTATTCCCTGATAACTATCCGGAACGGGTGTGGCCGTGGCCACACCCGTTCTTTTTGCTCCAGCTGCCTGTGAAATCGGCTAGAGTTTTCATCGCATGGTTCCTGTACATTACGAACCGGTTCTTGGGAATGAAAGATTGCGGCGGCTTCTCACCTGGAGAGCCGCCGTCATTCCGGTAACGGCCGCCGCCATACCGGCAGGGCTTCTTGTCGCCGCTGTCTTGTCAGTGGCAACCAGGCAGCCATCAGTTTTCCTGGCCGCATTGCCGGTTGCCGTTGTGGCGGCCTGGCTTATCGGTTTTTTCCTGTTCACACGCCAGCAGGGAAGGTATCTCACGGACCTGTCACGACGGACTTATACGTATGATGGCCACGTACTTGCCTGCGCTGAAGAAGAAGGCGGAATCTCCATAGTAACGGTAAGCCAGCTTGCCGCCCAACTGAATCAAGGGGGGCTGGACCCCGCAGAACTCCCCCCTCCAGGGTTTATTCCCCGCAACCATCTCCAGAAAGCCGGTCAATTCGACGGGCTCAAGGTTTTTCTCCATGGATACAACGCCTTCCGGGACCGCCTGATGACGGGGAACTTCGCTGCTGACGGAACCCCGGTCTGGGACCTCCGGACGCACCTGGTGCGGGATGTGGAGGAGCTGGCCTGGAAGATCGGCTCCGTGACGGATCCCGGGTGGCATACGCGGCCGAGGTAAACAAGTATTAACAGCCAGGTGGCGGCATCTATGGACCGCCCGGCGATGCAGTATATTTTTTCAAACGATTGCAGCTAGTTACAATCCTCCCTCTCAGTTCCCGCATCGCGCCCATAATCATCTAGAATTAGGGCAGGTGGTGGCATGGGTTGGTCCGAACCAGCAGTTGGCCTTCTCCCTTCGCCGGGAAGCTATGCGAGACGGCATCGCCGCCGGTTGCACCGGCACAACGAAGCCCTGCTTCGTCGGCTTATAGCCGATCCAACGGGTGCCATCGGCGATTACGAAACCACCTATCGGGCCTCGTTCGCGGGGCTCGAACCCGTCCCGGCCGGTCTCCGTGAATTGACACAGGAAATCCGGAACCGTCGCATTCTGGTTCTCGGCGACTACCATACTTCCAGCCGGGTGGCTGAAGAGTCACTATGGCTCGTTGACCTCTTCCTCCGCGAGGGTCTGCCCCTGGCACTCGCTCTGGAGATTTTCACCACGAACCAAACCCGTGAACTCGCCCTGTTTCTGGCGGGAGAGCTCACTCTGGACGGTCTCAGGAATGCGACCCGGTTCGATCATGTCTGGGGTGTAGCCCTGTGGAACCACTACGCCCCGCTACTCGCGTGGGCCAGACGCCGGAGAATACCTGTCACCGGCATCAACGCGCCCGGTGAACCACTCGCAGACCGGGACCGGATCGCCGCTCATGCCATCACCAGCTTCGCCCGGAAAAATCCCGGACGTAAGATCATCACCCTTGTCGGCGAACTGCACACCGCTCCGGGCCATCTGCCGGGACGCCTAAGGGAGATGGCAGGCTTCGGCCCCGTGGTGGTGCACCAGAACGCCGAACCCGTATCCTGGAAGCTGGAAAAGCGGAACCAAACGGCCCCGTGGCTCCAGATCGGTGGTGGAAGGTTCGTACGCCAGATCGCCCACCCGCTGGTCCACCAGTCCACATTCACCTTCCATGTGCTGTCTGCGGAGCATCTGGACCCGCTGGACAACTGGGAACGTGCGTTCCGGTATACAGCCAAGCGCCTCGGTGAAATCGCGGCGCTCGATCTGAGACCCCTTCTAGACCGGATCCACATTCTACCGGGCGCGACGGCGGGCGAGGTGGCGGTCACAAGCACTCTCGGCTCCGTATCGCCGGTTGAGGCTCCGCTGCGGCCGGAAATGGATACCATCGGTGCGGTTGCTGCCAGGGCAGTCGTGAGGTTTTCCCGGCACCTGAACGGGATTCGCAGGACCATCCCCGATCCCGGGGCCCTCCGGGAACGGGAAAATATCGCAGCTTCCGTGGCCGGAATCTGGCTAAACCCCGTTACCGGCATGACCGAATCCACCGGACTCGCCCTGCAGATCGACCGGGCGCTCTCTGCCGGACAGATCAGTCCCCAGATTCTCAGGAACCTCTTTCTGGGCACGGGTTATCCCCGGGAAACGGACTCCGCCCTGCTCCACCGGATCACGGCGACGGTGAGAGACGCAGACCTGACCGCCACCACCGGCTGAGTCCGGCCTTGTGCCCCTCTGCTTCATTGGGTATATGTCCAGAATGGGTCGAGGGCGAAGGGGCCAGTCATGGCAAGCGCCACCACCCGTCTCGCACGTACTATCCGCAAGCTGATCCAGCAACCCGAACGCGAAACCTCCAGGCCCAAAAACCTGTTTCAGGGACGCATTGTTGCCTTCACCGCCCAGAAAGGCGGTGTGGGGAAAACCACCACAGCCGTTCAGCTCGCCGCCTCGCTATGCCGCTACCATGGCAAACGGGTACTGCTGGTGGACATGGACCCGCAGGGCCATGTGGCCTCCTCCATGAAACAGCAGGTGGGTGACGGCTCCGGAGCCCTTTCGGACCTTTTCCTCAACCGCGGTGGAGCGGATGAGATTTTGAAACTCCGCCGCTCCACCAGCATCGGCGGGCTCGACATCATTCCGGCAGACCGAAGGCTTGCGGACACTGAAAACGCCATTGCCGGAAAGTTTGGCAAGGAGTTTATCCTGAAGAACGCGCTCCGGGCGGTGCCGGAGAAATACGACTATATTCTCATCGACTGTCCTCCGCACATCGGCACCCTGACCGTAAACGCACTCACTGCAGCCCACGGTCTTGTGGTTCCGACGGACCTGTCCATCCTTTCAATGGAGGGCGTCCATGACCTCCTCGACACGGTGGGACACATCTGCGAGCACCTGAACCCGGATCTTGAGGTCTATGGCGTCCTCCTTACGAAGGTGGACAAGCGCAACAAATCACTCAACGAAACACTCAGGAAGAACGTGGAAGCCGCGTTCGCCGAGCTGCTGTTTGACGCGGAAATCTCCACAAACACTGCCATCCAGAAAGCGCAGATGCAGGGCAAGGTGATCTTCGATCACGATCCGTCGTCCACCAGTGCCCACAACTACCGTGCGCTTGCGGCCGAGTTTCTGGCCCGGGTCCGGGACGGCGAAAAGAACTGAGCGGCAGTTACCCCATTTGACCCTGCCGGGCCCCCGTTCATACTAACGGGCTCCGGTGACGCCGCATTGGGTACGCCCACTATCCCCCGACAGCGGCAGAAGGGTCTCCGATGGCAAAAACCGCAAAAAAACGCCCACTCGTCGGGATCATCATGGGGTCAAAAAGCGATCTCGAACATATGGAACCCGCACGGGAACTCCTCCGGGATTTTGATGTGCCCTTTGAGACCCGCATCGTCTCCGCCCACCGGACCCCTGACTGGCTTTTTGAATACGCAGAGACCGCCGAAAAGAGGGGCCTTGAGGTTATCATCGCCGGAGCCGGGGGCGCCGCCCACCTGCCCGGCATGACAGCTGCCAAGACGCTTGTGCCCGTACTGGGTGTTCCGATTCCTGCAACCGTTCTGAACGGCCAGGATGCACTCATGTCCATTGTCCAGATGCCCAAAGGGGTTCCGGTCGGCACACTTGCCATCGGGAAGCCGGGCGCGGCCAACGCTGCGATTCTCGCCACCGAAATTATTGGCAACCGGCACCCTGAGTTCCGCGAGACCCTCCGCAAGTGGCGCGCAGCCAGAACCCGCGAGGTCATGGCCGCACGGGATCTCGACCGATGACCGTTTCTGTCCTCCCCGGCGCGACCATCGGAATGCTCGGAGGCGGCCAACTGGGCCGCATGTCCGCCATGGCGGCCCGGGCACTTGGATATCACATCCACGTGATGGATCCGGACGCAAACTGCGCCGCGAGCCAGGTCTCTGACCTGTGCGTACCCGCTCCCTTCGACGACACCGCCGCGGCTGCCTATCTTGCCAGCCGCTGCCAGGTGGTCACGCTCGAGATCGAGAAAATCTCGACGACCGCCCTGGAGGCAGCAGGCCGTTACGCTCCGGTCCGTCCCGGTCCGCCTGTCCTCCATATCATCCAGGACCGCTCGCGCCAGAAAAACTGGATTGCCTCCAAGGGTTTCCCGGTCGGCCCCTTCCGGTGTGCCGACTCAGCCGAAATCATGGCCCGGTCGGTCGAGGAACTTGGAGGCCCCTGCTTCATCAAGTCCAACAGTGGCGGTTATGACGGCCGCAGCCAGATGTTCGTAAGAACGCCATCCGAGGCGAAGGACGCCTGGAGCGCCCTGGGAAGCGCTCCCTGCATCGTCGAACGCGCCCTTGATCTGGAACTGGAACTGTCCGTGCAGGTTGCCCGCCGCCCCTCAGGAGATGTGGCGGTTTATCCACCCGCACTGAACCACCATGAGGACCGGATCCTCGCCTGGTCAGTCCTTCCCGGTCCGTTCGAGCCTGCCATTGCGAAAGAGGCGGTGCGCATCGCCGGAGCACTCGCAACGGAAATTGGGGTCGAGGGCCTTCTCGTTGTCGAGATGTTTCTCCTGAAAAACGGGAAACTGCTCGTCAACGAACTGGCTCCCCGCCCGCACAACTCTTTTCACCAGACAGAACGGGCCTGTGTCACCAGCCAGTTCGAACAGCATATCCGTGCCGTCTGCAACCTGCCGCTGGGCAGCGTCGAGATTATCCGCCCGGCGGCCATCGTGAACCTTCTCGGCGAAATCTGGCTCCACGGACATCCGCCCCGCTTCGAAGAGGCCCTGAGGATCGAAGGCGTGAAACTTCACCTCTACGGAAAAAACAATCCCCGCAAGGGCCGCAAGATGGGACACCTGTCCGCCACCGGTTCCACCCCTGATGACGCCGTAAAACGGGTCCAGGAAGCCTTTACGCGCCTGCTCCCGGCCTGAATCAGCACCGACATAACCGTAGGAGCCGTGAACCCGGCCTAACGACAGTTACATAGCCAGCCTTAAAACCCGGAAAAATCTCGCCTGTATGACTCCCCGATGACAGCAACTGCTGACTAGACTCACGCCCATGGTGCGCTGGACTGGACTTGCGACGGGGATCGGACTGCTGTTTCTGGCTTTCCTGGATCTCTGGTTTGCCAACTATACCTTTGTCCCCCCGGCGGCGATTGTCGGTGGTATCGTAAGTGGCAGTCCTGCCGCCGCAGCTGGCCTGAAAGCAGGCGATGCCATAGCCGCGGTCAACGGAATCGAGATCTTCACCTTTGATGAACTGCTGGAGATGGCGGATGAAACCCCGGCAGGCAGTCCCCTCTATCTCACCACTTACCGCGATGGCCTCGACATGGGCCGTGCCACGCTGATCCGGCCTGCAACGGATTCACAGGCAAACGAGGTTCCAGGTTACTGGGCCGGAATTGATCCCCCCTACCGGACCTTCATTGGCGCCATTGCCCCCAATCATCCTGCAGAGCGCGCAGGACTTATGCGCGGTGACGAGATCGTGGCTGTGAATGGCCAGGAAGTACAGTTTTTCTCCGAGCTTTCGCAGATTACGGCCGAAGCAGCCGGCGAGGTTGAATTGACGGCCCTTCGAGGTGACCGGGAACTGCGTGTAAAAGTAACACCTGTCGAGGTGGAGTTGCGGTCACCCGATGGTTCACCATTTCTCAAACCGGATGGCCAGCCACTCCAAAAAAAGCTGATTGGCATAGCTCTGGACCCAACCCGTTATCTCTATGCTCCAGTAACGAAGGGTTCCGCACTGGTTACCGCCGCTTCACAGGTGGCCGCTGCCCCTTTCCGGATTTTCCGGACCGTAGCCGAACTGACAGGTGCCCGCCCGTCAGATCCGACCCGCGACCGGACAGGACTGATTGTGCTTAGTGCTGGAACGATCCTCGCGCTCGCGGGCTGGCTCACGTTTCTCGTTGGAATCATTATGGTTTTTGTTTTGAAACCCCGCGCCGACACCTGAACCGCTTTTAATGGGCTCCCGCCCGTCTTTCTCTTGGAGGGCGTAACGGCGGACGCTAGATTAACGAAATGAGCCCGACCTATCTCGCTATCGGCATCCTAGCTATCGGCTTCCTGATTTTCGTCCATGAACTGGGCCATTTCCTCGCTGCCAAATGGTGCGGCGTCAAGGTGGAACGGTTTGCCATCGGGTTCGGACCACGCCTGATTGGATTCGTCCGGGGTGAAACGGAATACGCACTCTGTGCGATACCGCTGGGCGGCTATGTGAAGATGCACGGCGATTCCTACGAGGAGTTTGAAGGCGGCGTCGCCAAAGGACTTGAAACGGTCGGATTCGAACCGAAAAACAGTGAACCGGGAAATGAGGCCGCTGAAAAACCGGAGCCGCCCGATCCCTCTCGCAGCTTCCTGAAAAAGCCGATCCCCCAGCGGATTCTGATTGCCCTGGCGGGCCCGGCCTTCAACCTCATTTTCGCGTTCGTCCTGTTCATGGGCTACCAGATGAGTGTCCGGCTCCCGGTACCGGTAATCGGTGGCATTGTGCCGGGATCTCCGGCTGAGCTGGCTGGCCTCAAGCCCGGTGACCGCATTACAGCTATCGGAACGATTACACCCAGGAACTTTGAAGAGGTTCTGCTCGGTGCCGAACAGGCAGGCACCGGCACCGTGCCTCTCTCCTACGTGCGGGATGGTGAGACCCACTCCCTGACCGTTGAAAAGCCCCAGGTCGCTCCTGCTGATGATTTTGGACAATCGGGCTGGCTCGGGGTTTCTCCGCCCATTGAGGCCCGTATTGGCAGGTTCGTGCCAGGTTCTGCCGCAGAAGCCGCAGGATTCAGGCAGGGTGATCTGGTGGCCGCCATTGACGGCAAACCAGTGCGCTATTTTTACGACATGGCGATCATCGTCCGCTCGTCGGAAGGCCGGCCCATGGAGTTCACGCTGAAGCGGGGAACCGACCAGGTGAAGGTTTCCGTGACGGCACGTCAGCCCGAATCGCTGGCAGGGAAAACCGACGCCGAAGGTAATCCCGTAAAAGTTCCGTGGCTCATCGGGGTCGAGCCCGACTTCAACGGCTATGAGCGGGGCTCCCCGATGCCCCTGTGGCCCGCCATGCAGTCAGCCGCCCATCAGGTGGCCACGTTCTCGGCCATGATTCCAAAGGTTTTTTACCAGATGCTTTCCCGCCAGCGTCCCGCCTCGGAACTCGGCGGACCTATAGAAATCGTGAAGCAGATTGGAAACCAGGCAGAGCAGAGCCTCACCCAGGTGATCCGGCTGGTGGGGCTCATCAGCGTCAACCTGGGAATCGTCAATCTTTTCCCGATTCCTGTTCTGGACGGCGGTCACATTGTCATGTTCCTGATGGAAGCCGTGAACCGGAAACCGGTAAGCCTCCGGCTCCGTGAGGTCATGCAGGGATTCGGACTGGTTTTCATTCTCGGCCTGCTCGTCATCGCCCTCTACAACGACATCATGCGGAACTTCATCAACTGAAAACCCTGATCTTCGACACGTCCGGCCCGCAGTTTTCGGTCGCCCTGGCCGAAGGGCCTGACATTGCCGCTCGGCATACAGAAACCGAACCGGGGAAAACTACCGAGCGGCTACTGCCAACCGTGGAGAACCTGCTTGGGCAGGCCGGGTGGAAACGGAACGAGATAGCCGCCGTGGGTTTCATTGACGGACCTGGAAGCTTCACCGGTCTGCGGATCGGGCTGTCAACGGCCCTGGGCCTTGAAGCGGCACTGAAAGACCTCCGGCTCGTTGCCGTCGGCACTTTTCAGGCACTTTCCGAATCACTCAGGGACCGTCAAACACCACTATTGTGCATTGAAGATGCCCGGATCGGGGTGTTCTATGCCGCCCTATATTCGGCTACTGGCCAGCCGGACCCGGTCCTTCCCGAGGCCGTCTACCCGGCAGAGCGTATCCAGTCCGAACTGAAGCCGGGGAGACTGCTTGCCGGCCGTGCTTGGAAATCCCGAAATGGAGAGATTTTCGGTCACCGGTCTCCCGATCTTGATACACCGGCCATTGAAGCACTCGCCCGAATCGTGGCGGACCGGATATCTCGTGGAGAATTCACCCCGGCAAACGAGGTCCGCCCACGGTATTATGGAGTTTCACCTGTCGGACCATGAGCATACGGAATCAAAAAGGCGGACGCGCCCGAAAACGCATAGCCCTGTTTGGTGGAAGTTTTGATCCACCGCACTATGCGCACGTACTGGCCGTCGCCCAGCTTGCAGCCGGACCTTTCGATGAAGTGTGGGTGATCCCCTGCCCCGGCCATGCGTTCGGCAAGAAGCTCGCACCGTTCCGCGACCGGATGGCTCTCTGTCGCGCGGCCTTCGGAAATATCCGGAATGTGAAAATCAGCCCGATCGAGAACACCCTTCCGCTCCCCGCGCGGACACTCAACACTGTCCGGGAACTGAAGCAACAGCACCCCGGCATTACCTTCATCCTCGCTTTCGGTGCGGATGTCTACCGGGAGCGCAAACGGTGGTACCGTTTTGCAGATATCGAGAAGGAGGTAGAGGTCGTATATTTTCGCCGCACTGGAACCCGCATGCGCAAGGGACCAAACTGGCTCTCCGACGTGGAGTTCGGCGATGTCTCCTCGACCCGGATCCGGAACGCCCTCGCCCGCGGAATGCCGGTGGACCGGTGGGTTCCCCCACGGGTCATTGCGGAAATTTACCGCCGTGGTCTCTATTCGAGCACCTCTCGCAACCGGAACCAGGGCAGGACAGAATAGTTTTTCATGGCGTTCATCATACCACCCCGGCCGGACATGCCGCCCGCACCTTCCGCGAGCCGCCCACGATCGCCCGCCACTACCGGAGCGGTCAGGCGGAAGCTACGTGAAGGCCGGTGGCGGATTCGCGGCACCGGGCTGGTCCGTACCCTGATTGCACTGGTGGGTGCTGCAGCGCTCGCCGGGACAGGTATCCTGATTCACTACCCGCTCGCCAGGGACACGAAGCTCGGACTTCCGGTACTCGTCCTCAGCGGCTGGTTCATCGCCGGACTGTCGGTCCTTTTTATCCTCTGGTTTTTCCTCCTCAGGAGGATCCCGGATGCCATGGCTGCCCGCGAAATCGAGAAACGGCATCCAGAACTGAATGGCGCCTTTACAAACGCGGTTGAGTTCCAGCTCTGGACCGGGGGCCGGCGCAAGACACCCGATGGTGTTGCGTTCGACCTGGCACTGGAGGAAATATCGAGGGCCGACCGGCTCGCCGCCTCGTTGCGGCTCAAGCCTCTTGGAGACTGGAAACCAGTCCGGCGGATGACGCTTTTCAGCCTCGTTCCGCTGG
>CAZSFB010000024.1:0-16007 GCA_964606035.1 uncultured bacterium
CTCTCAACCGGGGCGGAATAGTCCACATCGTCCAGCCGGAACCGGATCGTCCCGGAGAGTTCCACCGCCGGGACCAGCAGGGTTTCCCTGTATGCGTTCACGGTCATGTCAGAGAACCCTCAAACCATTGGGGCCATCGACAACCGCCAGCCGGTCGTCGCCGATGGCCTCGCGTACGGCGTCGGTGATGAACTGTTTCACGTTGTCGAGTCCCAGGACGCCGCCATTGTTGATGACGTTCACGGTGAGTTCCGCCGGAAGCCGCCGCTCGGTGCTGTCTTCCGGCTCCGGCGGCTGAACCGGGGCAGGGGCGGTGCCCGCGCCGGAGCCGCCAAGTGTCGAGGCAAACGCTGACAGCGACGCGCCGATGGCGATCAGCGCGAAGCCGCCGGCAAAGGTCGCGGGGATGTTCAGCACCATGAGCGCCTGGAGGACCTTCGCGGTGGCCACCATTGCCTCGCCCATGGCGGTGGCAAACTTCCCCACGGCGTCCAGCATCACCGCCGCGAACGCCCGGCCGCTCCGCACGGAGCCGTCAACGAGCCCCTGGAACAGCCGGTCAATGGCCTGGGCCGTGCCCTGGATGAGCGGCCGGATTGGGCTCAGTGCACGGCGGTTGAAATGCTCGACGAAATCGGCGGACGCCTCCAGGGTCCGCCGCTGGATGCGCCCGAGCATTTCCTCCACTTCGGCGAGTGTCTCCGGAGCGTAGTGGCTTCGGAATACACCGGAAGCACCGGCGAACCCGGTGAGATCGTGGGTGCCGTCGTCGTTACCGTTCATGGTTCATTCACTCCGTTATTCATGCCGGAATCACGGCCAGGGTGATTTCCAGCTCAAGGACGGCGGGGATCCTGCCGCCGGGTACGGAAACAAACCGCGCCGGGCCGGGGAGAATCTGGGAAATACTGCCGCTTTCCGGAAGCACTTCGGTGCCGGAGAGCGCCGTGGTGAGGGTCTCTGCCCGGAGCAGCAGCCGGTCTCTGGCCAGTTCCATCCGGCCGGTGAGCGTCTCGCGAAGTTTCAGCCGGAACCGGAGAACCCTGCGGCCGCGGGGGCCGCCGGCAGTCCGCTCCCAGGCGAAAAGTTCGGCGCCCGCGGGCTCCAGATGGAAGACGATCCCGTGCCGGGTGAAGCCGTCACGGTCACCACCGAACCAGTGGCCTGCAGGCTGCACATCCGGCATCAGTGTGGCGATGAGCGTTTCCAGTTCGGTGGCCAAGGACATGGTGTCAGGTGCCTCCCAGAAGTTTTTCGAGTTTTCCGGGGAAGTGCTCCGCCGCGTAGTGGGCGAGAAGTTCCCCGGCGGTGAGTGTCCCCGGCGGGCCGGATGCGCCGGGGTTCTGTTCCCGCAGGATCTCGGCCCGGAGGGCGCGGCAGGGGCTCTCCCGCGACCAGGGTTCCAGGGAGGCGGCCCGCAACAGTTCGAGCAGTTCCACCTGTTCGGCGGCGTGGAGTTTCCGGGCAGCCTTCAGCAACGGCCGGAGCACTGACGGCGGGAGCGCGAGGGTTTCCTGCGGCGGCAGATGGAGCCGCCGCGCGGCCAGTGCGACGGTGTCGCTCAGGGTGTCCCGCCAGCCGCCGCCCGCTGAGGGTTTGTGGCATCCCCCATGAGGATCGAGAGGAACCCCTCGAATACCCGGGGCGTCAGGAGAAACTCCACGTCAGTGGCAGTGAGGCCGGGGATTATCTGTTTCAGTTCATGCGCGAGGCGCCGTGGGGTTTCGCCAACAGGCGCGGCGGCGGCCTCCGACAGCGAGGCGATGCGGGAGAGGGCAGGCTCGTCAAAGGTGTAGGTTTTCTCTGGCAGCTTCACTGTGAGGCGGCGGCGGAGCGCAGTCAGGTCATGCATGGGCGGTTTCCTTCCTTAAATACAAGGTCGTGCATGGACGGGAGAGTGGCGGGATGGGGCAGGGGACGTTCTCAGGTGACGGACGGGTCCCCGATGGTGAACAGCAGCCCCTCGGAGTCGGGGAGCGCGCGGAAGACCAGTTCTACCGGCGCCTGGTCGCCCTTGTAGGCGAGCTGTGGCGGCTGGATGACGATGGCCTTCGGAAAGGTGATGTCGAAGGTCTTGTCCGTGCCTGGCAGCGACACCGGATGCAGGGTGAGAACGGCGGCTTTCGACTCCAGCGACGTGCCGGTGTCCGCCTTCACGGCCAGCTTCTTGTCCGCGCCGGAACCGGTCAGGGAAAACTCAGGGAAAGCGGCGGCAAGGTTCGGGAGCGACCAGCGGGCAAGGCTCACGGTCACGTCGATCTTTTTCAGGCCGTTCGTGAGATAGTCCACGGGGGTTTTCCCGCGGCCGTCGTGGAGAATCTCCACCAGCTCGCGCTCGATCTGGAGCGTGGCTCCGCCCACAGTGGGGCCAAGGTCCTGGCTGTTGTAGGTGACGGTGACGCCGAGCGCGGCGAAACCGTTTTTCACGGTCTGTGAGGGCATGAGAAAAACTCCTTCTGGGTGATGGTCCCCTACAGGCTCAGCCTGCCGGACGTGCCGCTGCCAGCGTCGCCGGTGTAGGTGGTGAAACCGGCCGCGGTGACCCGGTCGTGGAAAAGGCCTGCGTAGTGGTGTGCGGCCCGTTCCCACCGGTCGTCGGCGGCCTCCGCCAGGGACCGGTGAATGAGTTCCAGAGACTTCAGTTCATGGAGCGGGCCCAGTTCCGGGTTCGATCCGTCGTAGGTTCCGTCCGGGGCAACACCGGAGAAGCCGGTCCAGCCGTAGCCCCGCAGTTCCAGTTCCCGGCGGAGTTCTTCGAGGGCAGCGCCGATCTGGGCCGAGTGGTCCGCGGCTCCGGAGGGGTAGCGGCCCTGGACGGCGGGGTCGCGGGTTTCGAGGGTCGTGGTGGTGACAGCCATGGGCGGGATACCTCCGTGCAGGCGTCCCCGGCCCGCCGGGGGCGGACCGGGGACGGGCAGGTTCCGGGATCAGTTCGTAATGAGGGCTACGGCGCGGACGGACTTCGTGTCCTCGACCTTCAGCGCCCAGTTGGCGGGCGTGGCGAGGTCCGAGTTCGACGGATTGTTCGCCACGGAGTCCCAGCCCACGCCGAACAGGTGCGGAACGAAGTGGGCGTCAAACGAGATGATGTCCTCCTTCGTGAGCACGTCGCGGTCGGTTTCGACGGTGAGTTCCCGCTGGTAGCCCAGGTAGAGCGCCCGCTGGCCGAGGAAGTAGGTCGTGTAGCGGAAGTAGTCCGTGACGGCGGTGTCCACAGGCACCCGGTCGGAGACGAACACCGGCCGCCCGAACAGGGTGGGTTTGAGTCCCATGCGGATGCCGGGGTTCGCCGCGTCGGCGGGCAGGTCCAGGTAGATGATGAGCCCCTGGTCGTAGGCGTCCTTGAACACCTTTGAGTGCATGACGACGGCGGAGAGCTCCTCCTCGTTGTCGCCCAGGGTGAACATGGCGTCCAGCACCGGGTTCTTCCCCACCTTCACGGCGGAGCCGGTGGTGACGGAGACGTTGCGGGTGTTGGCGGAGGGGATGGCCCCCTCCAGCACACGGATCAGTGTGGCGTCCAGGTGGCGGGCGAAGATGGAGGCCACCTGCCGGGCGATCTCAGTCTGCGGGTCGTCCAGCGAGACCAGCCGGGCGAAGTCGTGGACACCGAACGCCTTGCCGCGCCGGACGACGACGCCCTGCTCGGTGACCGTGTCGACCTTCTCGACGGTGAGCGGTGCGGAATCCGACAACGGCACCATGTCGCCGCCCCGCTTCCAGCGGGGGATGGTGACGCGGGTGCCGCCCGCGGAGATGTCGGCATTGGTCTCCACCAGCACGGCGCCGGAGGCCTCAAGCTGGAGACGGTCAGGGAAAAGGGCGCCCACCTGGTCGGCGAGCACCTGCGGGTCAATGATGTCGGAGAGTTTCGTGGAGGGCATGGGTCAGTCCTTTCGGGAGCGGGGGCTCCTGCCGGAGAACCGGCGGCGGAGCGATTCATAGAGATCGGGGCGGCGGCGCTTGAGGTCTAGGGCACGGCGGCCGTCCCGCATGAGCTCATCCCAGAGCCGCTCGTCGCCACGGGTGGTCTCCGGCGGAGAGCGGCGCGGGTCGGGGGCAGGCAGCGGTGGCGGGCCGGTTGAGGCAGCCTTCTCCACCTGGTCCAGGAAGTTCATGAGCACCTCCGGCGGGGCATCCGCAGGAAGCGTTTTCACAAGCTCCCGGAAAGTGTCCGGAAGGCGGGCCACGCGGGCCTCGATGAGGCGGCGGGCGGCCACCTCCCAGGGGCCTGCGGGCTGTTCCGGTGCGGGTGGTTCCACCGGATTCGTTCCGGGTAGCTCCGTCGTTCCGCCGGTTTCACTGCTTCTGGGTTCGCTCATGGGGGCTCCTTCGGGTGGAGGTGATGAAAGCGGGTCACGGACAGGCGGCCGGGATCAGCCGCCGTTTGGGTCTTCTGTCTCGCGGGTGAGGGCGAGGTTTTTCCGCCAGAGCCGGAGCACCTCGTCGTCGGGGAGGCGCGAGAGGTCTGGATTGCGGCGGCGGAGCAGGTCCACTGGCGACACGACACCCAGTTTCAGGTCCGCCTCGTCGGCGGACCGTTCCTCGGACGGCGTGAGTTCAGGAACGGAATCGGTAAAGTCGGTCTCGACGGTGAACTGTTCCGCGTGGAGGTTTTCGTCCGGCCCCGGCCGGTGATGGGCGATGACCGCTGCCACCGTGCGGAAGACCTCCCGTTCGGCATTCCGGAACCGGATGACCTCGGCGGCGCGGTTTTCCAGGCTGTCGGCATGGGCGAGCCACCGGGCTACACCGGATTCGACACGCCCTCTGGCGTCCACCGTGTCGGCGGGAACGCCTTCGAGGAGCGCGGCGAGCCGCGCCACCTCGAAGACCGCTTCTTTCACGGGCTCGATGGGGGCGTTTGGGCTCTCGAACCGGAAATCCCCGGCGGCCGCCGCGTCGCGCTTTACCACGTGGATGAGGTGCTGCACACCGACTTTGATGTCGGGCCGGGCCTCCTCGTCTGAGACCCACACGGGCTGGCCGAAACACTGGAACTTGATCGTGTGGAACAGTTCCGTCAGGGCGAAGTTGAGGACGCGGTTCGTCCGGACGAGCGACTCCGGGGACTCCGGGTAAAGTTCGCCGGTGCGGCCGTCAATGCGGACGAATGGAATCCGCCCATAGGGGTTCGAGAGGTCCGCCCTGCCGAAGTCGTCCGTGATCCGGCCGCTTTCGTCGAAGCTGAACCGGTGCAGCGGGGTCCAGCAGGTGAATCGGGGTTTCCCGTCCGGCCCGGTGCCTGGAACGATCACGGCGCCGTAGCCGGAAAGATCGTGGAGGGAGCCGCATTCAGGCGGGACGAGATACAGCTCGTCGCCGGAGTATACCTCGAAGAAGAGACTGCTGTCGTGACCCGTGCGGATGATGGAAAGGCCCGTGAGCGTGAACAGCTCCTGGGCGGTACGCATGGCTGTGTCCAGTTCGCCGTCCAGTGTGATCCGCCGGTAACGCTGCTCCACCGATTCGCGGAGCGTTTCCGCATCCGTCCCGGCGGGGGACGGCCCCAGCGGGCGTATCCGGCGAACGGGTCCGCTCCGGTAGAGCCGCGAGAGTTTCCTCACGATCCGGCGGACCAGCGGCAGTGTGAGACCGCTGCGGGCCACCGAACCGCGGATGTCCGGGTCGCTGAAGGTGCTTTCGATGTCGGCGGCGAGATGCGCCCCGCTCCGGTCGTTCCAGAAATCCTTCAGTTCCGACACGCGCTGCGTGTAGTTCGTGGAGCGGAGCGAGCGGGCCCGCTCCAGGAGCGTTTTCAGCCCCGCAGGCGAGAAGTCGTCCATCATGTTCAGAGTTCCCTTGTGATGATCCGCGTCCGGGGACCGCCCACCGGCAGAAGCCGGAGGACGAGGTAACCCAGGGCATCGGAGAGGTGTTCCACGTTCGAGGTCTTGTCGATTTCGGATGATCCCGGTTTCCACCGGGTGGCCTCCAGGGACCGGACGAGCTCCTTCGCGCCGGGGCTGAGGAGCAGCCGGTTGGCGGCGAAGGCCAGATTCACGGCGAGAATACGGTCCCGCTGGGGCGGGTTCGCGGCGGGTGCGAGCACCTGGAAACCGGCCTGCCGGAGCAGTTCGTGGTCGGAGCCGCCGGAGGTCCGCCGTGCGGCTCCGGAGGCGTCCGGGTAGACGCGCACCGGGGTGCCGGTGCCCGCAACCGACCGGATGGCCTCGACGAGCCGGAGCGTGTTCGAGTCCCGCTCGGTCCATTCGGAGAAGATCTCGACACCGGTGTCCGTGCGGTGGCCGAAGACCGCCGACATGGGGGAGATGTTGAAGTCCACCCCCACGTGGACGGCCTCGCCGGGACGCTGCGCGAGCGGCTTTGCCGCGTGGCGTTCCCGGACAAAGGCGAAGTAGCAGCGGCCCTGGTACGGGTTCGTGAACTTCGCGTTCACCTCCTGCTCGAACCACGCTCCCTGGTAGGCAGTCTCCAGGGTCCGGAGATAGCCCGGCGGCAGGTTCGCCGCGTTGTCGTAGGAGGTGCCGTGGACGATGGCGGTGTCGGGGCGTTTCCGGTCCCCCGCGAACTCCTCGTAGAGCCAGTGGTCGAGGCCGGACGGGGTGGAGGTGAGGTCGCCCCGGAGGTTCCCGCCCCGGCCGCGCAGGCGGCCCTGGATCACCCACCAGGCTTCGCGGCAGGTGTCGCGGGCCTCGTCGAGCCAGAAGAACCCGAACTCGGTGCCGCGCATCAGGTTGTAGTTGTCAGTGGAGTGCCAGAAGAGGTCCGAGTCCACGCCGGGCAGCTCGATGCGCCGCCGGGAGCGGGTGATCTTCGGCCCATATCCGAACCGGACGGCCAGCTCGATGAACGACTGGAGGGCCACCCGGTCGAGCTGCTCGTAGCTGTTGGCGAGGATCACGCCCCGTCCCTGCGCGCTGACGGCGCGGCCCAGGAACCGGAGCGCACCGACGGTAGTCTTCCCGCTGCCGATGCCGCCCGCATAGAGCGAGAACCGCGCGCTGGTGGCGAGCAGCGCCTGCTGGCGGACGTGGGGCTCGAACGGCGGCTGTTCACCGGTGCCGTCCACGGCGTCACAGGGGCCTCAGCACGTCGGCGAGCGGAGCGAAACCCTCCTGGATACTGAAGTCGCGGCTGCACACCCAGGCCACCTCGGCGGCGATCTTCCGGCGGATGGCCGTGGCGTTGATGTCCAGCGCCTCGCACAGGAACCGGAAGCTCGACGAGGTGTGGCAGTCGGTGGCGAGCCAGCGCAGTTCGTGAAACAGGTCCCGGCGCACCTGCCGGCGGAACTCCGCCGTGAGGTCATCCCTCTCAAGCAGTCTCAGGTCCTCGCGGACACGCTCGATGCAGCTGCGGATGATGGCGACGGCGAGCCGGCGCGGACCCCTGGGATTCTTCCAGACGGTCTCTGTCATCTTATCACGGGCGGCTTTCGTTTCGGGTTTCATGTGGCTCCTTGTGCCGTGCCTCCCCGTATTCCGCTGCCGCCGCCGTGAAGGCGGGACGGCCCGGCCCTCCCTTCGAAGCGGGAGGACCGGGCCGTGGCGGGTGGCGGGATGGGGTGGAGGGCTTTTGTGCGGGTTGAACGGAATAACGCCGGGGCGCACTGGTTGCGCCGCCGGCGTTTCAAACGCGGTGCGCCCGGGACGTTTCCGCCGCCGGGCGCACCAGTGATCTGTTGCGATTAATGGCAGGTGCCGCGGACCGGATCAAGAGCGTGGGCCAAGATGGGCCAAGGTGGGCCAAGATAGTCCGCAAATGGGCCATCCAGAGAACACCGGAGAACACCCCTGCACGGGTGGCGTCCTGAGTTATTTCAGATGGCGCAACTTCACGATGGCACGGCGGTTTCCGGAAACGGCTGCAAAAAAGGCCGCCGCCTTAACACCTGGAAAAGGAGGCGCGAAAAAGTCGTACAGGACAGTTCCGGGCGATGTTCCCCGGCCGGCCGGGGGAAAGGCTTACGGGGCCTCGGCGCGGCTGTAGAACTCCATCATCTGCATCATGACCCGGTCCTGCTGCGCTTCGATGTCACCGAGCGCGCCGGGGCCGTTCACGAAGAATACGTAGCCGATGGGCTTTCCGCCGAGCGGGAACATGTAGCCCGCGAGCGTGGTCACTCCGTCCAGAAGCCCCGTCTTGCCCCGGATCCGCTGGGCCACGGACGGGTTGCGGAGCCGCCGCCGGATGGTGCCATCGGTCTGCGCCACTGGCAGCGAGGCGGCGTATTCGGGGAAAATCTCCGCATTGTGGAAGGTCCAGTCGAGGACTCTTCCCAGTTCCCGCGCCGTCATGCGGTTTTTCCGTGACAGGCCGGAGCCATCGAGGATCTCCAGCCGGCTCACGTCCATTCCGATGTCCGCGGCGAACTCCTTCATCACCTCAAGTCCCTTGTCGGTGGTGCCGGGCGGGCCCTTCACGGCTGCACCCATGGTCTTGAGCAGCATCTCGGCCACGAAATTGTTGGAATACTTGTTGAGATACCGGATTACCTCCGAGAGCGGCGGGCTCGTGAAGGTCTGGACAATTTTTGCGCTGTCGGGGACCGTGCCCGTGCGGACCTTTCCGCCGAATTTCACGCCCTCGTTCTCAAGGAACTCGCGGATGAGGCTCCCCGAGTAGAGGGCCGGGTCGGGCACCTGCCGGTAGAACCGCTTGATCTCCATGCTCGACGGCACGGAACCCTTCACCTGGATCACCGGCTTCGCCGCCGTGCCGATGCGGCTGGCAACCAGGGTGAGCGCGGACTTGGGGCTACCGGTGACGGCGCGGTTTTCGATCTTTACGAACCGCGACACGGGCTCCAGGTAGACGTTCACCGGATCGCCCTTCTTCGCGCCGGGGACGGCCGCGCCGGTAAAGGTGTTGAAGTTCACGCTGAGGGCAGAGGTGACGGCCACGTAGCTCCGGTCGCTGCCCTCGTAGCTCTCCCACGCGGCATTGAGCTTCTCGGCATCGAACCAGCTGGAATCCACGACCACGTCGCCGGTCACCTCCCGGAACAGGCGGTTCCTGATGTCGGCGGCAATGAGATACAGCCGCTCGGTGATGAGCGCCGGGTCGCCGAATCCCCTGATGTAGAGGTTGCCATTGATCTTTCCATTCACCGGGGCCGAATCGGCGTAGAACTTTGTCTCCCACTTGTAGGCGAGGCCGAGCCGGTCCAGCGCGGCGGCGGACGTGAGGAGCTTCTGCGTGGAGGCGGGGATCCGGATTTCATCGCAGTGGCCGCAGGCGAGCACCCGGCCCGTGGGAAGCTCCTCGGCGTAGAACGACCAGCTCGTTCCCGACATGGGCTTTTTTGAGAACTCCGCCTTCGCTACCTCGGTCCAGTCGGGCTCCTTCAGTTCCAGCCCGCCGGGTGCCTGGGCCCGCACAGGGAGGTGGCCGGTGAGGACGGCGGTGATGGCTGCGGCTGCTGCAATGGAGAGAAAAGATTTCATGGACTGTCCGGGCGGCGCCCCCGCCAGCAGTCTTTATTAGGTGATTGCGCCCCGGCGGGTCCAGCAATAGACTGTCATCGTTGGGTCAGGGTGCGATTTTTCCGGGCGGTCTTTTCCGTTTGCGACGCCGTTTTCATGAGATTCTGCTGATCTGCCTGCTGGCGGTGCCGCTGGCGGCCTGCGGCGTCCGGCGGCCGCCCGCCACGGAGCTTGTGGTCGCGCTGGAGGCGAATCCCAACAATTTCGATCCGCGTTTCGCCCGCGACATCTATTCCGACAACGTGAACAAGCTGGTCTACGACGGACTGGTCCGCACCGGGCGCACCGGAGAAGTGATCCCACGGCTCGCCGAAAGCTGGACCGCAGAAAATCCCGCTGCCTGGCGGTTTATTCTCCGCGAAGGGGTGACCTTCCATGACGGCCGCCCGTTCACGGCCCGCGACGTGGCGTACACGTTTGATTCGATCCGGGCGGCGGATTCGCTGTCGCCGCTCCGGGGAACCTTCGAGGTCATCGACCGGACCGAGGTGATTTCAGACCGGGAGATAAGATTTGTGCTGAAGCGGCCGTCGGCGCCGTTTCTCTCCGACCTTACGGTGGGGATCGTGCCCGAAGGGTCGGTGACGGAAACCCTGCGGGGGAAACCCGTGGGGACCGGGCCATACCGGTTTGTGGAATACGTGCCATCGGAAAGGGTCCATCTTGAGGCCTCCGGCATGAACTGGCCGGAGCCCGGCGTGAAAACCGTGACGCTGCCGGTGGTTCCGAACGAGACCAGCCGGGTGCTGGGGCTTTTGCACGGCTCCATTGATGTCGCTGTCAACAACATTACGCCGCTCTACGCCGATTACCTGCGCCGCCACGGTTTTGCGGTCCTCTCGGAACCGGGGACGAACTACACCTATCTGGCCTTCAACCTGCGGGACCCGGCACTCTCGAAACTGGCTGTCAGGCAGGCATTCGCCCATGCGATCCGGCGGGACCGGCTCGTGAAATACCGGCTGCGGGGCATGGCGACCGTGGCGACGGGCTATCTGCCGCCGTTCCACTGGGCCTACCGACGCCCGGAGGCAGACTACGGTTTCGATCCGGAGAAGGCCCGGAGGCTGCTCGCGGAGGCGGGCTATCCGGGCGGACTCGACGTGGAGTGGAAGACCTCCACCAACAAGGAGGCCCTCCGCAACATCGAAGTGATGCGGGAAGACCTCGAACAGGCCGGAATCCGGGTGATGGTGAAAAGCTACGAGTGGGCCACGCTGTTCGAGCAGATCGTGAAGGGGCAGTTCCAGGTGTTCACCCTGAGCTGGGTGGGGATCGCTGACCCGGACATGATGTATCCGGTGTTTCATTCCCGCGAGACGCCTGAAAACGGCGGCCGCAACCGCGGCTACTATTCCAGCCCGGAGGTGGACCGGCTCCTTGAAGCCGCGCGGGCGGAGACAGACGCGGCCCGCCGTGGGGAGCTTTACGGAGAGGTGCAGGAGATCACGGCACGGGACCTGCCATATGTGCCGCTGTTCTGGCGGGACAACATTGTCGTCCACCGGCCGGGGATCACTGGCGTTGAAGTGGACCCGTCGGGTTCGTTCTGGTTCGTCGAGAAGGTGAGGAAGTCGCCATGACGTTCCTCTTCCGGCGGCTTCTGTCTGCGGTGCCTGTCATGCTGGGCGTCTCGACGCTTGTGTTTCTCGCACTGCACCTTCTGCCCGGCGACCCGGCGGCGGTGATCGCGGGCGAGCGGGCATCGGCCGCGAGCCTTGAGGCGATCCGCGAGCAGTACCGCCTGAACGATCCGCTCCGGGTGCAATACGGCCATTTCCTGAAAGGGCTGTTCACCGGCGACCTGCGCCAGTCCATCGCCACGGGGCTCCCCGTGGGGCAGATGATCGGCGAGCGGTACGGGGCGACGCTTTTCCTCGCCGTGTCGAGCCTCGCCTTCTCGGTCCTGTTCGCGCTGCCGCTTGGCGTGATTGCCGCCCGCCACAAGAATGGCTGGATTGACCGGGCGCTGCTCGGGGTGTCGCTCATCGGCGTCTCGCTGCCCACGTTCTGGGTGGGGCCGGTGCTGATTCTCCTTTTTTCGGTAAAGGCGGGCCTTTTGCCCATGGGCGGGTTCGACTCGGCGGCGTCGGTGATTTTGCCCGCGGCGACTCTTGGCCTCGCGCTGGCGGCGGGGCTCTCGAGGACCGTTCGTGTGAGTGTACTTGAGGCGCTTTCGGCGGACTTCGTGCGGACGGCCCACGCGAAAGGGCTCTCTGGACGCTCGGTGCTCTGGGGGCACGCGCTCCGGGCCGCGCTGCTCCCGGTCATCAGTGTGGCGGGGCTCCAGTTCGGAGTGCTGCTCGGCGGCGCAATTATTACGGAGAAGGTTTTCGCCTGGCCCGGCATCGGAACGCTGCTCATCAACGGCATCCTCCAGCGGGATTTCCCGGTGGTCCAGGGCGTCATCATCGTGATCTCGGCGACCTATGTCCTGGTGAACGCGCTCACGGACGCGGCTTACGGGCTCGCCGACCCGCGGGTGCGCAAGGGGGATGGGGCATGAATCTTCCGCTCCGTCGCATTCCCGCCGGTTTCTGGGTCATCGCAGGTGTGGTTTCGGCCGCCCTGTTCGGCCCGTGGCTTCTGAATGACCCGCACACGACGAACCTGGAGCTGGAGCTGGCCGGGCCGTCGGCCGCGCACTGGCTGGGCTGCGACGAGCTGGGCCGGGATCTCCTTGCCCGCGTGGTGGCGGGGGCACGGGTGTCACTCATGGTGGGGGTTCCGAGTGTCATTCTTTCGATGACCGCGGGGACGTTCGTGGGGCTTCTGGCGGGTTACCGGAGGGGGGCGTGGGACTATCTCCTGATGCGGGCGGTGGACCTTCTGCAGGCGTTCCCCGGAATCCTGCTCGCGCTGGGGCTCGCGTTTGTCCTGGGGCCGTCCGTGCTGAACCTGATCGTGGCCATGTCGGCGCTGGGCTGGGTGGGATACGCAAGGATCGTCCGCGGGCAGGTGCTTGAGCTGCGAGAGCGGGAGTTCGTGCAGGCGGCCCTTGTGACGGGTGACGGTGCGACGCGGGTGATCTTCCGGCACCTGCTCCCGAACCTCTACGCGCTGCTCGCCGTGCAGGGGGCGTTCGCGCTGGGTGCGGCGGTGCTGACGGAAAGCTCCCTGTCGTTCCTCGGCCTCGGCATTCCCGGAAAGCCGTCCTGGGGCTCCATGCTGGACAGCGGCATTGACTACCTGCTGGTGGCTCCGCACGTGGGGCTGGTGCCCGGCGCCGCACTCGCCGTGGCGATTCTTGGCTTCAACCTTGCCGGGGAGTCGCTCCGCGACCGGCTCGACGTAAAGAGCCGCGAGCGGCGGTAGCCGGCAGCCCCGGCCACGAAGTCAATGGAGGCTGATCGCCCGCCAGTGGCGCGGCACGTCTCTTTCAGTTACGGGAGTTCCGTTGCCACCCGGGATATACCGGTGGCGGCAGGAGTGGCCCCCCGGACGGGGTTTTATGGACAAGCAGCTTCTCATGTGGATCCTCTTTGGCGTGACCGTCACCGGACTGCTCATCCTGGACCTGGGGGTTTTCCAGCGGAAATCCCACGTGATCGGCATCAAGGAGGCGCTCGGCTGGAGCGGCTTCTGGATCGGCCTTGCTATGCTGTTCAACCTGGGCGTTTGGTACGAACTCGGCGCGACGGCGGGAGCGGAGTTTTTCACCGGCTGGCTGCTGGAGAAGTCGCTTTCGGTGGACAACCTGTTCGTCTTCCTGCTGGTGTTCGGATATTTCCGTGTGCCGAAGGAGTACCAGCACAAGGTGCTGTTCTGGGGAATCCTCGGCGCGCTGGTCATGCGGGCGGTCTTTATCGGCGCCGGTATCGCGCTGATCCAGCGGTTTGAGTGGATGGTCTACGTTTTCGGGGCGTTTCTCGTCTACACCGGCTTCAAGCTCGCCTTCGGAAGCGACTCGGAAGTTGACCCCGGCGCCAACCCCATGATCCGGCTGGCGAAGAAGATGCTGCCGGTGAGCGAGCAGTACGACGGCGGGAAATTCTTTACCCGGATCAACGGCATCCGCCACGCCACGCCGCTGCTCGTCGTGCTGCTCGTCATCGAGTCCACCGACGTGGTGTTCGCCGTGGACTCGATCCCCACGATTCTTTCGATCACACGGGACCCGTTCGTGGTCTACAGCTCCAATGTGTTCGCCATCCTGGGGCTACGGGCCCTCTACTTTGCGCTCGCCGCGCTGGCGGACCTTTTCCACTACCTGAAGACCGGCCTCGCGGTGATCCTCTGCTTTGTTGGCGTGAAGATGCTGATCCACCACCACTATCACATGCCCGTCTCGCTCGCGCTCGGATTCATCGCCGCCGTGCTCGTGGCGAGCATCGCCGCCTCGCGCATCTGGC
The DNA here is from genome assembly GCA_964606035.1 of uncultured bacterium. Taxonomy (GTDB): domain Bacteria; phylum JAGRBM01; class JAGRBM01; order JAGRBM01; family JAHCIT01; genus CAZMGV01. Next base: position 13,802 of record CAZSFB010000024.1, read on the forward strand.
CGAAGACGGAAGAAGGCCCGGCGGGGCCGGAACTGGACGTGAAGCCGGAGGAATAGGGAGGGGGGCTGCTGGCCCCCTCACCCCTGTCCCCTCTCCCGTCTGAACGGGAGAGGGGATTTTCGTGTCCCTCCCCATTCAGGGGGAGGGACCGCGAGCGTGAGCGAGCAGGGGGGGGACCATTCCCGGGGTTCCCGTGTCAGCTTTCTTCCGCAGGGTGGTGGAACCTTGCCGGGAGTGTGTCGAGTTCCCGCCGGATCGCCTCAGCCACCTTCAGGCGTTCTCCTTCGGGCAGCTGTCCGGCGAGTGGATAGACCACCCGCTCCTCCAGCTCGTTGTGCGGGACAAGACGTTTGCGGACGAGCCAGGTTCGCTGGGCGACCCCGGCAAACTCCTCCGAGCAGTCGGGGCAGCCGGTGTGCCAGGCCGAGTTCCGCAGGAACGAGATGGCGCGGGCCAGTTCGACCATGAACATGTCGTGGTCGGTCCGGAGTTCCTCCAGCTGGTGCCCGAGTCCGGTGGCATCCGCTTCTCCGCCCGCATGCTTCAGGATGGCGGGAAAGAGGACCTTGTGCTCGGCGCGGATATGGACGGCGAGCCGCATCCAGATCAGGTCGGTGACCGAATAGATATCCACGAAATCCTTCCGGTCGAGGGCATCGTCCAGGCGTGCATACAGGCGGTCGATGGCCCGGTGGTCGGCCTCAAGGATCCCCAGTGGTGTGTCGGGCATGGCGTTCCCCCTCCAGTCTGCTGTGCCGAGGGTAACGGTCAGAGAACCAGCGGGCTAACAGCCGGATCCGGCTGCCTCATTGGATTGGCCGGAGGTTGACAGTTGTCATAGTGAGATCCGGCGCGAAGCAGGCAGGGAGGGAAATCCTCACCCCTCCATCTGTCTCCTGCGCACCAGGTCTTCCACGGCCTCGGACGGCATGACGAGCTCGCGCTTGCCGGTGGCGCCGGCCTGGGGGCCGACGATGCCGTCGTGTTCCATCTGTTCCACGTAGCGGGCGGCCTTGTTGTAGCCCACGCCCATGCACCGCTGGAGGAAGCTGATGGAGATTTTCCGGTGCTTGAGCACCACGTTGATGGCCTCAACGTACTTGGGATCGCCGAAAAGATCCTCGTTCGGGCCACCGCCGCCCTCCTCGTCGTCACCCGGCATGGTGAGGATCTCCTGGAGGTATTCCGGGGCGCCGGTCTTCCGCACGAAGTCGCTGACGGCGTTCACCTCGTCGTCGCTGATGAAGGCGCCGTGGATGCGTTCCGGTGCGCTGGACTTCGAGTGGATGAACAGCATGTCGCCATTGCCGAGCAGTTCCTCGGCTCCGGGCTCGTCGAGCACGGTCTTGGAGTCCACGCCGGTGCGGAGCTTGAAGCTCACGCGGGTGGGGAGGTTCGCCTTGAGCGAGCCGGTCACGATGTTCACTGAAGGCCGCTGCGTGGCGATGATGAGGTGGATGCCCACGGCGCGGGCCATCTGGGCGATGCGCTGGATCTGGATCTCCACCTCCTTGCCCACCTGCATCATGAGGTCCGCCATCTCGTCCACGATGATGAATATCCGGAACATCGTCTGGGGCGGGGTGAGCGCCAGGTCCTGGGCCAGCTGCACGGGCTCGCCACTTGCGCCGTTTACGCCCACAGTGTCACCGGGGAGAGCCCCTTCGGCGTCGGCTTCTTTCGCCAGATCCGACTTATGCCAGTCCTTCCAGGAGCCGTCCTTGAGGGCCTTGCGGATCACGTCGTTGTAGCCGTCAATGTTTCTCACACTCCTCTCGGCGAGCAGCGTGAGCCGGTGCTCCATCTCTGCCACGGCCCACCGCAGCGCGGAGGCCGCCTTTTTAACGTCAATGATGATGGGCGCGAGCAGGTGCGGGATGTCCTCATAGGGTTTCAGCTCGACCATCTTCGGGTCGATCATGATGAAGCGGGCGTCCTCGGGGCGGCATTTGTAGAGCAGCGAGATGAGCGTCGAGTTGATCCAGACGGATTTCCCCGAGCCCGTGGTGCCGGCGACGAGCAGGTGCGGGGCCTTTGTCAGCTCGAAATAGATGGGCTTTCCGTGGATGTTCTTGCCCATGGGGACGATGAAGGGGGAGGCCGCCTTCTGGAACTCGTCGTCCTCCACCAGCTCCTTCAGCGTGATGGTCTCGCGGTCGCGGTTCGGCACCTCGATGCCCACGACGGACTTTCCTGGGATGGGAGC
>CAZSFB010000025.1:0-14002 GCA_964606035.1 uncultured bacterium
GCTGATGAAGGGTGGAGATTTGTTGAAGCGGCTGGTGCTGATTACACCGGAAAAGAGCGCGCAGAGTGTCATCTTTGCGCTTACGGACGATTCGGTCGCCGGCGGCGACTATATCCACAACGTCCGTGGAAAGATGTCCCTGCCAGCGAATGACCCCGTGCTGCAGGAAACCCGGCGCCGGGAGTTCTGGCGTGAATGCAACGACGCCTGCAGGGCGTGGCTGCCCCGTTCCTGACCCTCACTCAGCCAGGCTGCTGGTCGAGGTTATACCGCTTGCGGGCAAACCCGGCGAAGGAAGTCGGGGCACGGCCGAGCAGCATGTGCAGAATCTGGCTGTTGCCGACGAAATCGAAGCGGTCATACCACTCGTTGACGGTCTTGAAGACCGACATCTGGTGCATGCTGTGCTCCCGGTCATATTCCCCCAGGATGAACGGCATGGGCTGGCTGTAGTTATGTTTGAACTGCATGGCCTTGAACGGGCGGCCAAACGCCTCGCTCAGCGACCTGGAAATATCGTGCGCCGAGAGGTTTTCGCCGCTGCACAGTTCGTAGGTCGCGCCGTAGTGGGCTTCACCCTCCCTGATCACCTTGGCCAGGACTTCAGCTACGTCGTCCAGATCGACGAGGGCCTGCCGCCTGTCGAGATTCCAGCCGAGCAGGAACATCGACTGGTGGGGAATGACGCCCCAAGCCACCATCTGCATGTAATCGGCCGGCTGCAGGATCGTGAAGTTCAGGCCCGATTCGAGCAGCCGCTCCTCAATGTCACGCTTGATCTCGTGTTGCGGCAGGCCGGTGAGAATCGGATGAAGGACGGAACTGAAGACGAAGTGCCTGACTCCGGCACGCTTCGCCTGCTCAATCATGTTGAACCCCATCTCCCGTTCTTTCGGGTGGAACGAGGGGCCGACGTGGTAGACGGTGTGGACCCCCTGCATGGCCCTGAAGGCATCGTCCGGACTGGTGGCATCGCCGATAACCACCTCCGCCGCCCCCAGTTCCTTGGGCCCTGGCGGCGGACGATCCACCCGGCGCATGGCCCTGACCCGGAAACCAGCTTTCACAAGTTTCGGAATAACCGAACGGGCCTGGTTGCCATTGCCCGCAGTCACGAGAACCGTTTCATTGGCAGCCGTCATCTTCATCCCCTTTGTCGGCAATCCGGTGGGAGTTCAATAACCGGTAAAGGCCCTCATAGGAAAGACCGCGGGCTGCCATCAGAGCATGAAACGGCAGGCACTTCCTACGCAGCCCGTTGCATTGGCGGCTGGACTTGCTCCATGCCTCCGCCGGTCCGGGGCTTCCGGCCCATCCGTGCTGCAACCTCATGGACAAGATCGGCCGAGGTGCAGCCTGCCGCATGGGGGCTCCGGTGCAGGGCGGAACTGTAACGGGGATTTGCGGCGATGAACGCCCGGATTTCTTCGAGGGTCAGCCCATAGTCCCGCAGGGCCGAACCAGTCTCGGCCTGTGCCGCCTGGCGGGCACGGAACAGCTGCATCTGGACGCGGCTGTAGACATTGACTGCGGCGTCGCCGCTGGTCTCGATAGGAAGGAAGATCGCCTGCGGGTACATCTCGGTCACGATGGTTTGTACGCCGTCGGAGACGCCGCTGGACGGCATGCAGCCGAACGGCTTCACGCTGAGGGTCATGTTAACCTTGTTGTGAACCACGTTGTAGATGAGCTTGCCCACTTCCATGAACCCCTCGCCACCGCGGACGTGGGCATCATAGTGTCCCGCCGCTGCGTCGTGAACCTCCTGCATGTTGGGCAGCTTGCAGCCCTTGAGCCCCATGACCCAGGCGAAGGTGTAAAAGACGATACGGAGCACCCGGTCCAGTGCCCAGAGCCCCAGCCGCTGGAGGCGGACATCTTTCCCCGCAATTCCGCGGTAAGCCGAGTCCTCGCCCCGCTGCTCGCTCCGGCGGTCCAGGTCGTTCCGCCGCTCCCAGATGAGGTAAAGCAGCCAGGCGGAAACAACCTGGATATCCACTTCGGCCCCTTCAGATTCGAGAAACCTCTGGAGCTGATAGTTGCCGTCGCCCTCGGTGGTCATGGCCCAGAACTCGCCGATGATGGCCACCTTTGGCTTGATGAGGGTGCGGTCCACTTTCACGGTGGCAAGGATCTTCCGGCACCGGTACATGGCGGCCAGCAGGGAGGTTCGCTGCTCCAGTGCCGTACCGATGATCTGGCGGCACTGGTCCACGGCGCGGTCGGTGGCGCCGCGTTCAATTTCGTAGGGCCGGATCCGGTACATGAGGGCGTTCAGCACGTCACCCGCTATCAGCCCCCGGAAAATCCATGCCACGTCCCCCTTGGTGAACGAAAGCCCGCCCCCGCTTGCCGACTGGACCGCACCACCCTGCGAAACGAGGAGCACACGGAAGCCGTCAAATCCGGCGTCCCGCAGGGCCTTCCGGTATTCGGTCACGTACATGCCGAACCGGCATGGGCCGCAGGCCCCGGCAGTGAGGAACAGGTACCGGCTGATGATCTCTTCCTTTGAAAGCCCCTTCACGTCACGGAGGTGTGTGAGGTGCTTGATGAGGTTTCCAACTGTGAAATAAGTCGGATTGCACTGGCCCCGGTTCCCGAACTCCTTGCCGAATCGGGGCAGTCGAGGACCTGAACACTGTATCCGCAGGACGAGATGGCGGCGCGGATGAACAGGTCGTGGGCATGGGTCAGACCGGAGACCAGAATGGTGGTGTTGTCCCGTTCTGCCAGCGTGAACCGGTTCGGGTTGAGATCAAGCCACTGGGGCCGCTCTCCGGACAGGCCGAGGCGGGCCCTTTCGGCTGCCTCGAAAGTGGCGAATTCCCGGTCCATATCGGTGGTCTGGGCGTTGTGATCGGGCGGGCGGATTGCGGTGGCCATGGTTGTTCTCCCTGTCAGGATGGAAATCCTGTGCTCTCCGGCTGCCGCTTACGCTGCGCCCGGAGGTGGTACCTCATTTGAACGGGCCGGATGCCGTGTGTGCGGTTCCGGAAAAGCACGGCTGACTCCGGCCAGTTCTGCCTTCTTCCGCCGTATCGCCTCCTCCAGTTCGGCGCGCTTTCGTGCCAGGTCCTGGAGCTTTTCCTCCCGCAGCGAAAGGCTGTAGGCGTAGGTTTTCACCCGGATCTTGATGGAACCGGACGGCTTGTTCGCGTCGATGTCGTGCAGGGCGGAGTAGGGCACATTCGCCGTGTTGATGATGCTCTCGATAATCCCATAGGTGGGTGCATCGTGGCCGCACTTGAAACTGGAGAGATCCAGCACCGCGACATGCGGATTCCGTGCCGCGAACTTCGCGGACCACACCTTCTGGGAACTGTTGGCGCTGTAGTTCTCGGGCCAGACATCGGTGATCTCCAGCGGTGTCCGGATCCGGCCTGTCTCGATATCCCGGGCGAAGAACCGGCGGAGCCATTCCGGATCCTTTGGTATGGAACGCATGGAGATGACCGGATAGCCCATGGCCTGGAACTCCTCCGTGATGCCGTGATTGAGTCCCGGATCGTTGTGGTAGGGCCGGGAAAGTAGCAGGAGGCACATGCGGTTCTCTGCTTCGACCTGTTCCAGAATCGCCCGGCCTTTCGCTTCGAGATCGGCCGAAAAGGCGGCCAGCGCCTACAGCCCTTGCTGGACAGCATGATCATTTTCGTCGGCCGTGATCTGGAGCCGGTGACCCCAGGCATCGAACATCTGCCGCTTCAGGTAGTTGGGCTCGACGAACGTGGCGGCGGCGTCCACGTATTCGATTCCCCGCTGGCCGAAGAAATCGGTCTCCTTGGTGAAGGCTGCCCGCATGACGTTCGGGGTGCCAGCGACAATCGGACATGCCGCCGAGTCCTGCACATGGTCGAGCCCCGGCGGCAGATGGGTGATGGCGGGAAAGTAGATATAGTGGAGCGGTTTCTTTTCCGTGTGCTTGTGGAACAGGAGGTCGTGGATGTGCGCCTGTGCCACCTTGCTCGGGAAGCAGGGGTCAACGGAACCGTATTTCCCGCCCTCTTTCCAGAGGTCTTCGCTGGTGTCGTCGCTGAAGACGACGTGCTCCGGCGGCAGGCCGAGGGTTTCAAAGTAGGTCCGCCAGAAGGGGCCCGTGCTCCAGAGGTTTAATGCTTTCGGGATTCCGATTCGCAGTCCCCTGCGCCGCCAGTCAGCGGATTCACCTGACCGCTCAAAACCGCGGCGGACCGCCTTGCGTTTTACTCCGCCAAGAAGTCCGCGGGATACCTGTACGTATTCCACCGGAGTTCCGCTTTCAGGCATGGGAGTATGCTGGAACCACGAGCTGAAACACCGCCGGGCTTCGTAGGTGACGAGGTTCGGATATTTCGTCATCACTTCCCGGCGGGCTTTTGCCAGCTGCTTGAGGGCATCCTCGTCTTCCACGGTCCCCTTTTCGCAGGAAAATCCGGCGATGTAACGGGCGGAAGTCCCATCCGGGGTCTGCGTGTCGATGAAAGTCCTGGAGCAGAGGTTCGGGCAGAAATGGCAGCGGGTTTCCTCGTCGTTTTTCGTCGTGTAAGAAATGTCGATCGCCTCGTCGAGGCCGACGAAGGTGGAGTAGCCCCGGCGTTTCACGACCCGGAGCGTTTCCATAGCTGCGCCGATGGCGCCCGCCTCACCCGTGTGGGGGTGGATGAAGACTTCCGCGCCCGGTACCCGCTCAAGGATGTAGTCCACCTGGGCCTTCACGGCGGCAAGGTTGTGCTGTGTGCCCCCCTGAAGCACGAACCGGCGCCCCAGTTCGGACATTCGCGGGATCTGAACCACGTATTGCCAGACGTTCTTGGGCAGGACCATGGCGAGACCGGCCATGAGTTCTTCCTTGGAATAGCCCTCTTTCTGGAAGTTCACCCGGTCGGAATCGAGGAACACGGCGCAGCCGTAGCTGAACCTGGGGGAAAGGCCCGCCCGGAAGGCGTTGTCGGCGAATTCAGTCACCGGAATCCCGAACTGGTCTGCCATTGCCTGCAGCAGCATGCCGTTTCCGGCACTGCACTGGTTCGACAGCTTGAAGTTCCGCATTTCCCGGTTCTGCATGAACAGGACCTTGATGTCCTGCCCGCCGATATCGCAGATCACGTCCACGTCGCCGAAGAAATGCACGGCGCTGTTCATGTGGGCGACGGTTTCTACGATGTTGACGTCCGCGCGGAGCGCCTTTTCGAGCACATCGGCGGCGTAGCCTGTGGCGCCAAATCCGGTGATTTCGAGCGTTGCCCCCTGGCCGGTGACGAATGCCTTCAGGCGGGCCAGCATTTCCTTGGTGTCCTGGATCGGATTGCCCTTGGAGAGCTGGTACTCCTTTTTCAGGATGGTGCCGCTTTCATCCACCAGAACGCATTTGGAGGAAGTGGACCCGCCGTCGAGGCCGACGACGGCCCGTATGGTGGTGCCGGGCTCGAACACGGCTGGTTCAAACCGCGGAATTCGGTATTTTTCCCGGAACCGGTCGAGTTCATCCTGCCCCTCAATGAGTCCGGGACCGGCGGCTTCCCCGAGTTTCGCCTTGCGGCCGTTCCGGATGAAATCCTTGAGCCCTTCGAGTCCTGCATAGCGGCCCACATCGGCTGGTTCATGCAGGCCATAGAGGACGGCCCCGAAGGCGGCATAGAGATCCGCGTTTCTGGGCACGACGATCAGGTCCTCGACCGGGACATCCTTCGGATACACATAGCCGCGCTCATCCCAGGTTTCGGGGATCCGCTTTCTCCAGCACTCCTGGAGGAACGGCAGATAGGTGTTGGGACCGCCGAGCAGGATCACCCGGTGCCTGAGCGTGTTGCCGCGGGTGAGCACTGAGAGGTTTTGCATCACGATGGCGTCCGCCAGCGAGCACATGATCTCCGGTGCGGGGATGCCGGTTTTCACCAGATTCACGATGTCGGTTTCCGCAAACACACCACATTTGGCAGCGACATGGTGCAGTTTGGCATCATCGAAATGGAGTTTCGCCACTTCCGGCGCGGGCATGCCGACCTTGATCATGCACTTGTCGATGGTGGCACCCGTTCCCGATGCGCACTTGTCGTTCATGGAGGTCTGCGCCTGTTTCTGGCCGGTTTCCTCGTTGACCTTGAAAATGACGATCTTCGCGTCCTGCCCGCCCAGTTCGATGACGCTTCCCGCGTCCGGGTGAAGCTGCTCGACGGCCATCGTGACGGCGTTCACTTCCTGGACGAACTTCGCTCCGATATGCGGTGCGATGGGACCCGCTCCGGACCCGGTGGCGAAGGCCCTTACCCGGGCCGGATTGACCTGGGGAAACGCGTTGCCGATCCGGATCAGGAATTCGAGGACCTTTTCAGGCTGGCGGGTATTGTGCCGCTGGTAGTCGCTCCATAGGATATCCCTTGTATCGGGGTTGATGGCGACGGCTTTTACCGTGGTGGAACCCACATCGACGCCGATAACCAGGTCGCCGGAGTAGTCCACGACCGGCTCTTCCATCCGCGTGGTCAGAATGGCTTCCAGCGACGAGGAAGTATCATCGTCCGAAAGGGTGACGATTGTTTCTGGCACTATAAACCCCTGTAAATATTGATTAAATCGGTCTTATTTAGCTGATTTATAATTAGACTGACACTTCAGTCTAATTATAAATACGGAAATGGACACAATCTGTCAACGAAAATCGGAACAGCCGCAGACGGCCGGTATGGTTGCTGGCGGATAACGGTTGAACTACAGGACGGACAACGTGACCAGCCGCGAATCAGAGCATGAAGTTCCCGGTGAAGAGGCCGATGGCCGTTCCGTCCGGGCCAGGGAACTGCGCGAGGAGCGGCGCGCCCGGATTCTCTCTGCGGCAAGAAAGCTTTTTGCCGAACGGGGTTATGATGCCACCAGCATCACCGACCTGATTGACGCGGCGGGCATCGCCCGCGGAACCTTCTACCTCTACTTCGAGAACAAGCGCGCGATTTTTGCTGACATCCTCGACGACCTGTTCAGGCGGCTGAAGGAAACCCTGAAACCGATCCAGACAGGTCCGGATGATCCGCCCGTTATGGTGCAGCTCAACGGAAACCTCGAAAGGGTTCTGGGAATCCTGCTTGAGGACCGGTCCTATTCCCAGATTCTTGCCCGTACCGGCATGGGAATTGACCCGGATTTCGACCAGAAGCTCGGGGAGTTTTATGGTGCCGTGGCCAGCCTCATCCACCGGGCGCTGGTGAAGGGCCAGTCGATGGGGCTGCTGCGTACACACAATCCGGATCTGGTGGCGCAGTTCATCGTGGGCGGGATCCGGCAGGCGATTATCAGTGCCCACATCGAGGGACGCACGATGCCGGTGCCGGAGTTCGTCTCCGAAATTGTCCGGTACAACCTGGAAGGCCTGCTGAAGCGGTAGCCTGTTTCAGTCCCCGTACCGCTTCCAGCGGATCGTCTGGCCGGTCTCCGGTGCGACGAAGGCAGCAGGGGGAACTCCGTACTTTTCAAGCGCAAGGATCAGGTCTTTTGGAGGATCATCAATCTTCTCGTCTGACATCTGGAATGTACCGAAATGGATTCCCATGCTGATGTCCGATTCCAGATCCAGATGGGCCAGGACGGCATCATTCGGATTGGTGTGGTTTTCCTCCATGAACCAGCGGGGTTCATAGGCACCGATGGGAATCAGGCTCACCTGCATGGCGCCCAGCCGTTCGCGGACTTTCTTGAAATGGCTTCCGTATCCTGTATCCCCGGCGAAAAAGACAGCAATTCCGTCATGTTCTACCACGTAGCCGCCCCAGAGCATTTCAAACCGGTCAAAAAGTCCCCTCGCTGACCAGTGCCGGGCGGGCACCAGGGTTACCTTCGATTCGCCGGACAGGGTGCGGGAATCCCACCAGTCGAGCTCGACGACATTCCGGATGCCGGCCTCCCTCAGAAGCACGGCATTGGCCAGCGGCACAACGAACAGGGGACTGTGCAACTGGTCCAGGGTGACGAGCGACGGAATGTCCAGATGCTCATAGTGGTTGTGGCTGATGACAACGACATCAACAGGCGGCAGTTCTCCGGCGGCGAGCGCAGGGGGCCTCACCCGTACAGGACCGGCCCAGGAAACAGGGCTCGCCCGGTTCGAAAACATGGGATCGGTGAGGACCGTCCAGCCGTTGAACCGGACCAGACACGTGGCGTGACCGATCCAGGTGACGTGAACCTCGCCCGGCTCTACCGGGTGGAGCCGGGGTTTCGGAGCGGCGGGCAGGGACTCGGGCCACTCCGCCCGGTCCCGGGTGAACTGCCACCGGAGAAACGTCCAGAACGATTTATCCCACTTTTCACCGGGGTTGAAAAAAATCCGGCCGTCGTAGTGGTCGGAAACCGGGTAGGTGTCCCCGGCGCAGGCGATCGTTGTGGCGAGAAACACCGCCACGATCGCACCGGGCAGAGCCCGCTGGAGGCGGCCTGACATCAGTCGGCCTGCTTGGCCGGTTCCGCCAGAGCGGCTTCTATCGCCTTGCGAAGATCTGGAGAATCGGGAGCCGTCCGGCTGCCGAAGAAGGCGCGGACGCGGCCGTCACGTCCCACCACGTATTTCCCGAAGTTCCATGAGGGGGATTCCCCGGATGCCGTGAGGAACCGGTAAACGGGCGACTGGTCCTTGCCGGACTTCACAATCGACTTCTCGAACATCGGGAAGGTCACGTTGTATTTCCGCTCGCAGAAGGTCCGTATCTCTTCGGGTGTGCCCGGTTCCTGCCAGCCAAAGTTGTTGCTCGGAAATCCGAGGACCGAGAACCCGCGGTCTTTCAGCTCCTCATGGAGTTTCTGGAGCCCCTCATACTGTGAGGTGAAACCGCACCGGCTGGCCACGTTCACCACGAGCGACACTTTCCCGGCAAACTCTTTCAGTTCAATGGGTTTCCCTTCGAGCGTGTTCGTGGTGATCTCATATAGGGACGCTGGAGCCACCGGTGTCTCCGCCCATGCAATCCGGACATTCAGGACGGTGAGGGCAAGGGCGACCAGGGCGGCTGCTTTTTGAGCATGGTTTCTCATGCCGCAAGTATGTATTGAAACTCCGGAGAGATGGTAGGTCTGGTGCCCCTCTCCGGCTGTTCCGGAGAGTGCGCTCATGCCATGATCTCCGCGTTCTGAATGGGAAAAAACCTCGACAACATTCCACGGCCTGAGGTCGAACTGGACCGGGTGGCCCGTGCCTGGGACCTGGAGCGGAGAGGGGCACGCAGCCAGTTCAACGAGGAACGCCGGCGGCGGACACTCTCGCAGCGGGTCGAGCAGGGAATTGCGCTCCGTGACCTGTCGGTCGCGGAGACCGGTGCGGCACCCGGCGGGCGGACCCGGCTCCGGCTGAAAGCCCGCCAGCCTGAATCGCTCCGGGACACAAGGATCGGGCAGGGAGATCCCGTGGTGCTCTGGTGGGAGGAGCCGTCCGAGCCGGAAGCCCTCCGGGCGGTTGTGGCACAATCGGGACGGGACGGGATTGAGGTGGTGACGGAGGGTGATCCGCCGGACCGTTTTCTCGACGAAGACGGCTTCCGTCTGGACCTGGAGGCGCCGGAGACAACATTCGACCGGGGCAGGTCCGCTATTGAATCGTTCCGCAACTCACGGGGAGCAACGGCCAAACTCTGGAAGGTGCTCTGCGGCGCGGAACCCCCCGCGTTCAGCCGGGAACGGGAGTGGACCCCCCTTGATGCCGATCTGGAGGAACGCCAGCGGCAGGCGGTGGCGAAGGCACTCTCGGCCGAGCAGCTCTCGCTGGTTCTTGGGCCCCCGGGGACCGGCAAGACCCGGACCCTGACTGAAATCGTCAGGCAGGCGGTTGCCCGTGGCGAGCGGGTGCTGGTGACCGCAGCGAGCCACACGGCCGTGGACAATCTGGTCGAGCGGCTCGCGGCGGCCGGCGTGGATGTGGTCCGGCTGGGCCACCCGGCGCGGGTTTCCCCGGCGGTGGAAGCGCTGACACTGGATGCACGGTTGGAAGCCACCGGGTCGTGGGGGCTTGCGCGTGAATGGGTCCGTCAGGCGAACGAACTCCGCCGCCAGACCTACCGGCGTTCGGACCGGGGCAGCCTTTCCCGGGATGAGCGGCGCGCTGCACTCGATGAGGTCCGAAGGCTCGTCCGGGACGCAAGGAAAATCCTGGACAGCCAGAGAGGCCTGATTGCGGCTGCGCCGGTGGTGGCTTCAACAGCGGCGGGTGCGGAGGCGGCGCTTCTGTCCGGAAGCGCGGAGAAGCCTTTTGATCTGGTCGTACTTGATGAGGCAACGCAGTGCCCGGATCCCGTGGCCATGGTGGCCCTGCTCCGGGCTCCAAGGGCGGTGCTGGCCGGGGATCCCCACCAGCTCCCGCCGACGGTGGTGGACAGCGAAGCCCTGAGACTGGGGCTCGGCACGACCTTTTTTGAACGCCTTGCCGCCGGCCCATACCGGGATCAGCTCGTGACTGTTCTGCGCCGCCAGCACCGCATGCACAGGGACCTGATGCGGTTTCCCTCGGAGGCTACTTATGGCGGCGACCTGGTGGCCGCGCCCCAGGTCGAGTCTGCCTGCCTTGAGGATCTTTCCGGAGTTTCTCCCGACGAATCAAGGCCGGGACCGTTCGTGCTGATCGACTCGGCAGGGCGGGGATGGGACGAACTTGAAAGTGAGGACGACCCGAGCCTTTCAAATCCGGATCAGGCTGACCGCACAGCGGCAGAGGTGCGGAGACTCATCGGCCGGGGTGTCTCCCCGGCCGAGATCGCGGTCATCACTCCGTATTACGCACAGGTCCGCGGACTGCGGGACCGGTTGCGGGAGCTTGTGGATCAGGGCCTTGAGGTGAGTACGGTGGACGCCTTCCAGGGGCGGGAGAAAACCGCCGTTATTGTGGATCTGGTCCGGAGCAACACGGAAGGCCGCATCGGTTTCCTCTCGGACATCCGCCGGACCAATGTCGCCATCACCCGCGCCCGGCGGTTCCTGCTGGTGATGGGTGACAGCGCGACCCTCGGCGGCAACGCCTATTACGCGAAACTGTTCGGCCACGCCGAAGAGTCCGGGGCGTGGAAGAGCGCCTGGGAAGATGACGGCGTATGAACCTCCTCAGATGAGGAAGTTCCTGCGGTCGCTGTCGATCAGGTCGGCGCAGTCCATGCCACTCTGGCAGGCGAGCTCGGTGCCGACGCCCCGGCCCCCGGCCGCGTCTCCGCAGATATAGAGTCCCCTGATGGGCGTGTGGTGCCCTGGACGATTCCGCCCCACCTGGTCCGGGGTCTGGCCCGTTGTGACCGCTGCCCCCGAGGATTTTCCGATCCATCCGGCGATGGCTTCGACCGAGAAGGTGTCTTCGAACACGATATTTTCTTTCGCGTTCGGAACCATGTCGTAGAGGGCGGTCAGCATGTTGTCGATCCACACCTTTGAATGGTCCTTGAGCTCCACGTCAGTTGTAGGGGCGACCGCACAGGCCGTCAGCAGCTGCATCCCCGGCGGGGCCAGCTCGCTGTCGAAATTCGATGGAATCGGGCAGTAGATCGGGGTGAACTTCGCCACCCGGCCGTCCTGGAGCAGCTTGAAGGTGTCTACCATTGTCTGGTGGGTCATCTCCTCCCGGGCGATCTTGCGGGGGTAGCCGCCGCAGATGCAGCCCACCCGCGTGACCTGCCTTTTCAGGCCGACCTTCGCCTGCACCGCTATATAGCTGCCCTTGATCGAATCAATGCGCTTCGCATAGGCCTCCGGCAGCAGGTCACGTCCGACCATCCGGAACATGGTGTCCTGCAGCGACGATGTGGACACCACGACCGGGGCCGTAAACCGCCGGTTTCCGCGGGCAATGACACCGGTGACCTTGCCGTCCTCGACAAGGATCTTTTCGACTCCGGCCATGGTCATGACTGTCGCACCGTGGTTTTCCGCTCCCTTCAGAAATGTCTGGGGGATCACGGCGGAGCCGCCCTTCGGGTAACTCAGGCTGTTGTCACGGATGAAATGCTGGAGGTTCCAGATGGATTCACCCGCAGAGGCATCCCACGTCGGAAGAATGAAATACAGCCCCATCAGGAACCCGATCAACGAATGGACGAACGGGTCCTTGGTGTAGACGGACATGAACTCGTCAATGGTCTTTGTGTCCCAGGATTCGATCTCCTCGGGCGTCATCCGCATGATGTCCCGGAACATCCGTGCAATGGGCGGCAGTGACGACAGGGGGAGCCCCGACTGGGTAAAAACCTGCCAGGCGAACAGTGGTAGCCGCACCGGATCTGACGGAAGCCGCGCATCAATGTTGAAGCCGCGCACCCAGGCGATGTCGCGGGTGCGGCGGAACTCGATCGGTGTGCCCATGCCGAGCCGCTTCGTGCAGGTACCGAACGGTCCCCTGTTACCCCGGATGAACATGTGGGTGCCCATGTCGATCCGGAATCCGTCCTTTTCATAGTAGGAGCATGAACCGCCGGTCCGCGGATTCTTTTCGAGGACGAGCACCTTGAAGCCATGTTTGGCGAGGATCGCGCCGCAGGCGGATCCGCCCATGCCGGTTCCAATAACGATGGCGTCATACCGGCTTTCGGAGCCCTGCCCTGCGTCTATTACTGGACGTTTCGTCTCCGCCTTCCGGGGTGTTCTGCTTTTTGTGGGGACGGATCGGGCCATGATGTTCTCCCCGCCCGGAAATGACACGGGCGTCAGTCGTTAATCGACTATCACATGGGGCTTCCTTAAATCCACCGGTATCAACTATTGCCTGCCGTGATGCCGAAGCCAGTCATACAGGTATATACCCGGGAAGGATGCACGCTATGTGATGATGCATGGCGGGATCTTGAGCGTCTTGCGCCGCAGTGGGATTTCGGAATGGAGGCCATTGATATTAATGGCCTTGCGACATCTGCTCCGGAAGAATATGCCTCCCTTGATATCTCCATCCCTGTGGTCAAACTGAACGGCCGGGAAATCTGCCGTCACCGGCTGGACCGGACGGCCCTGCGAAAAGCACTGGACGAACATCAGATGTCAGAAAATCAGGTCCCACAATCCGGCGAGCGCCCGGCGGCGCAGGAACCCCCGATCCGGGGATTTCTGGTGGTGCTCGGCATTGCCGTGCTGGTGGTCGTTGCCTCGTTTGTCAGGTTCCCGAAACAGGGGGGCAGCCGCTTCCCGTCCCCGGGCGACCTGGCACCCCAGTTTGAGGGACGGTTCCTTACCGGCGAGACGTTTTCACTCGAAAGCGAACGGGGAAAGCGGGTGATCATCCTCAATTTCTGGGCCTCCTGGTGCGACCCCTGCATCAAGGAGATGCCCGATCTGGAAAAACTGTATCAGAAGACGCAGGCGAGCGGTGTTGAACTGGTGGCAATCAACCAGGATTCCCGCGAGGTGATTGCCCGGGATTTCACAAAACGGCTGAACATCTCGATGCCGGTGATCTGGGACCAGGACGGGCGGATTGCGAAAAAGTTCGGGACTTTCCGGTTCCCGGAGACCTATGTGATCGACCTTGAAGGGCGGATTGGCAAAAAGATTTTTGGACCGGTGGATTGGGCCTCGGACGAGGTCGTGAACTACGTGCTGAGGCTTGCCGAAAAGGGCGGCCGCGTCGAGGGAGAGACCGACCCTCTGGTCGGCGGCTCGCGGGAGCAGGCGTCCGAGCGAACCCGCGACGTGCGGAGTTCCCCGAACTGAAATCGAATCGAGGTAAGGCATGGGCCGTGGACGGAAACGAAAACTGAAGAAGATGTTTCTCGCTCCCGCAGTGATCGGCGGGTTCGTTGTGGCCGGGATTGCCTGGCTGGCCATTGCACAGGGCTGCCCGCGCCGGCAGCCGGCATGGTTGAAGGCGCAGGCTGGCCAGTCCCTGAAGGAACGGATGACCCGGCGTGCCCAGGCCGGAGACGAAGATGCAAAGGATGGCGGGAGTCAGGCAACGGGCCGCTGCAATCCCGTCATGTCGAAGTCGCTCCGGCTGATGAAGGAAGACGAGGAGATATGGGTCCGTACCAATGACGAAATCATGGCGGCGGCGGACCGGTTCGATGCTCCCGAGCGGGGCAAG
>CAZSFB010000025.1:14012-15713 GCA_964606035.1 uncultured bacterium
TCCGGGACCTGCTGCCGGCCGACCTGCAGGGTATTGAAGCCGTGGATGTGGTCCCCTGCAATGGGGATCCGTACCGGTACTCCGTATCCGATCTGGATGCCCGGAAAATCGTGGTGACGACCAACAAGCGGGGAATCCTGAAGCTGGTGGACCTTTCCCGCAAGGACAACCTGCTTACCAAGAATCTCTTTGCGGTGAGGCTGATCACCGCGGGGAGCAAGCATCTGGAAGGCCCGGTACCGGGCTTCGCACCGGATGAGGGACACGCCCCGTTCATTGTCAGCATCCCCCGGGAAGAGGACAAGCCGCTCACGCGGACGAAGATCCGCCCCTGTGGCCCGGAGGGCTGCCGGATGAGCGAATGGCTCCCTCCTGACTATGATGGCGACTGGTGCCTGACGGCGGAACGAGGTCCCCGGATCCGGATGCGGCAGGCCATCGCCCTGAAGAGCACCGTGGCGATACCGGAGCGCGGGCCCGGTCTGGTATTTTACGTCGGCGGCCTGAAGGGCTCGCCTGTATACGGTCCGCTGACCTTCAGCCAGTGCAGGAAATAGGGAGAGCTATTTCTTGCCGGCCGCAAGCCGCGGCCGGTCTGGTCCTGCTGGCCCCTCAGCCATTTTTCCCTGTATTTTCTTCAGTGCCTTGTCAGCTTCCTGCCTGACTGCCGGATCGGGATCGTCCAGCGCCTTGACCAGTGCGGGCACTGCATCCAGCGCCGCGAAGCCGAGCCGCCCGAGCGCCTCTGCCGCCCAGCGGCGCACCTGCACATCTGGTGAATCCGAAAGAGCCCAGACCAGAATCGGGATACCGCTTTCCTTTTCCGTTGAAATGCTGATGAGTGCCTCGGCGGCGGCGGTTCTCAAGGGCAGGGTACCCGCCTTCAGCAGCCGTACCAGGGCGGGCACGGCGTTTCTGGCCTTTGGGCCGAACGATCCGAGCACTTCGGCACAACGGGTCCGGATGGGTTCCGGTGCACCGGATTCCAGTGTTGCCATGAGGGCAGACACAATTCGCGGGTCATCGCCTCCGATCCGTCCCAGCGCACCGGCGGCACCATAAGCAACCCTCCAGTCGGAGAGTGCCGCGACGAGCGCGGGAATGGACCCGGCTTCGGCGATGTGGCCCAGGGCTTCTGCGGCCTGCTCGTTGCCGGATTTCATGGCCCGGATCAGGTGGGGAACCGCCTCGTAGGCGGCCGGGCCGATCTCTCCAAGTGCAGCGGCGACTTTTCTGGTCACGGCCGATTCAGGCCGGTCGAGATGATTGGCAAGGAAAGGTACCGCCGCGGGTTCTCCGATATGGCCAAGCGCCTCGGCGGCAGACTCGACTGCAAGGGCATTGCCTTCCATCATGTACCGGATGAGGTGGGGCACGGACTCCTTCGCATTGCGGCCGATCCGGCCCAGCGCGGTGGCGGCTCCGGCACGGATCAGGGGATTTTCCATCGTGTTCCGGATGACGGCCGACAGAGCGGGGACCGCAGGTGCGGCCTCTGGACCCATTGCCTGGAGGGCCAAAAGGGCGCGTCGCTTCTCACCCACCTGGCCGGTTTCAACCGCACGTATCCACGTGCTGAGAGGAATGCCGCTGTAGATCGGGTCGACAATCTTTGCGGCGGCGGTTTTGGCGCGTGTTTGGCCGTCAGCGCCAGTAACGATCACGGTGAAGGGCGGCAGGGAAACCGGCGCCGATTTGCCG
>CAZSFB010000026.1:0-15556 GCA_964606035.1 uncultured bacterium
CGGGTGATACTCCTGCAACGACCTGACGGCAACCGGTGACTGTCTGAGAGCCTTGATCGCCGTCACCATCGCTGACGCAGCCGCCATTGTCGTGGCGTAGGGGACATTATACACCAAAGCCGTGCGCCGAATGGAATAGGAATCGGCAATCGATTGGGTACCTGAACTGGTATTAATCACCAAGGCAACCGATCCCTTTTCCAGCCGATCGACGATGTGCGGGCTCCCCTGAGCCACTTTGTTGATCGTTTCGCAGGGAACGCCCCCGTCCTTAAGAAATTCGGCAGTTCCCCGGGTCGCAACCAGCCTGAAACCGCTTTCAGAAAGCTCGCGGGCCACTTCCAGCGCCTCAGGTTTGTCTTCACTCCGGACACTGATAAATGCAGTCCCTGAGACCGGCAACACTGTGCCGGCGGCCAGTTCTCCTTTCCAGAAGGCATGGCCGAAATCCCCGTCAATTCCCATAACTTCGCCGGTCGATTTCATTTCCGGTCCAAGCATTGTATCGACACCGGGGAACTTGATGAAGGGGAAAACCGACTCCTTCACTGAAACATGGTCGAAACTCGTTATTTCACGGACTCCAAGCTCGCGGAGGGTCTTCCCAGCCATCACCCTGGATCCGAGTTTCGCCCAAGGCACTCCTGTAGCCTTGGCAACAAATGGAACCGTGCGCGATGCACGGGGGTTCACCTCAAGAATATAGATGTCTTCTCCCTGAACCGCCCACTGGACATTCATCAGGCCAACAACACCCAGTTCCAGCGCAATCTGGCGAGTCATCCGCTTTATCTCGCCGACAATTTTTGCCTGGAGATACATCGGAGGAATCGAACAGGCAGAATCACCAGAATGGACACCTGCCTCCTCAATATGCTCCATCACGCCGCAGATCACGGCTTCCTTGCCGTCCGAAATGCAATCCACATCGACTTCAGTTGCGTCATTCAGAAACCGGTCAATCAGCACGGGATGATCCGGGGAAGCAATTACCGCCCGCTCCATATACGAGAGCAGAGCCGACTGCTCATGACATATCTCCATGGCACGGCCACCCAGCACATATGAAGGTCTGACAACCACCGGATACCCGATCCGCTTCGCAGCCTGCAGGGCTTCATCCGCGCTTCTGGCGGTACCATTTGGCGGCTGACGGATGCCCAGACGCTCGATCAGGGCAGCAAACTTCTCCCGGTCCTCCGCCGTATCAATAACCTCGGGTGTTGTGCCGATTATCGGCACACCCGCTTTCCATAGGGGGACAGACAGCTTCAGGGGTGTCTGGCCACCGAACTGAACGATCACTCCCCACGGCTTCTCCACGTTCACAATTTCAAGCACATCCTCAAGAGTAAGTGGCTCGAAATACAACCGGTCCGAAGTGTCATAGTCAGTCGATACCGTCTCCGGATTGCAGTTCACCATGATGGTTTCGAATCCGTCTTCCTTCAGGGCCATCGCGGCATGCACACAGCAGTAGTCAAATTCGATTCCCTGTCCGATCCGGTTCGGACCACCTCCCAAAATCATGATCTTCCGGCGGTCGGTCGGTTTTGACTCGCATTCCTGCTCATAGGTTGAATACATGTAGGGGGTTTTGGCCTCGAACTCGGCGGCACAGGTGTCCACCCGCTTGTAGACCGGCCGGATTCCGTCGCGATGACGGGTCTCCCGGACCTGGGCCTCCGTCTGGCCCGTCAGCTTGGCAATCCTTCGGTCAGAAAACCCAAGCTGTTTCAGCCTCCGGAGCGATACCCCACGCGGGGCCTCACCGGAAGAGAGGACTTTTTCCGCCTCCACGATTTCCCGGATATTGCGAAGGAACCAAGGATCAATCTTGGTCAGGCTGAATATCTGTTCATCACTCATGCCCTGACGCATCGCTTCCGCTATGTACCAGAGACGATCCGCACCCGGCACCCGGAGTTTTTCTTCCAAAACTGCACGGTTTGGAGCACCACTGGGGGCTTCAAACCCATAACGGTCTATTTCAAGCGAGCGAAGAGCCTTCTGGAGGCTCTCCTTGAAGGTGCGTCCGATCGCCATCACCTCCCCCACAGACTTCATCTGCGTATTGAGAGTGGCATCGGCCGCCGGAAACTTTTCAAATGTAAAACGCGGAACCTTCGTCACCACATAATCAATTGTCGGCTCAAAGGAAGCCGGTGTTACTTTCGTGATATCGTTTGGTATCTCATCCAGCGTGTATCCCACCGCCAGTTTCGCTGCGATTTTGGCGATGGGAAATCCTGTTGCCTTCGATGCAAGCGCCGAAGAACGGGAAACCCGCGGATTCATTTCCACAACTACAAGGCGTCCGGTTTTTGGATCCACACCAAACTGGACATTGGAGCCGCCCGTGTCCACGCCGACCTCGCGGATGATGGCCAGCGCAGCATCACGCATGATCTGGTATTCCTTATCAGTAAGGGTTTGCGCCGGGGCAATAGTAATGGAGTCTCCCGTATGAACGCCCATCGGGTCCAGGTTCTCGATCGAGCAGATGATGACGACATTATCCTTGGTATCGCGCATCACCTCAAGCTCATACTCCTTCCAGCCAAGCACGCTTTCTTCAACCAGCGTTTCGGAGACTGGAGACATGCGAAGTGCCGTGGCGAGTTTTTCCTGATACTCCTGTTCGTTGTATGCGATTCCACCACCGGTACCTCCGAGGGTGAACGCTGGACGGAGAATAATTGGGTAACCGATTTCCTTCGCCGCCTTGATGCCTTCATCAACCGTATGAACGACGAAACTCTTCGGCAGATCCAGTCCGATCCGGATCATCGCATCCTTGAACAACTGCCGGTCTTCGGCAGTTTCAATTGCCTTGAGGTTCGCACCGATAAGCTGGCAGTTGTATTTTTCGAGAACCCCACGTTTTGCGACAGCAACCGCCGCATTCAGGGCCGTCTGACCACCGACAGTGGGCAGTAGCGCGTCCGGCCGTTCCCGGGCGATGATCTGTTCAATAATTTCCGGAGTAATCGGTTCGATATAGGTACGGTCTGCCAGCTCAGGGTCAGTCATAATGGTGGCCGGATTCGAGTTGACAAGAATAACCTCGTAACCCTCCTCACGCAGCGCCTTGCACGCCTGGGTTCCGGAGTAATCGAACTCGCAAGCCTGCCCGATCACAATCGGACCTGAGCCGATGAGCATGATTTTCTTGATGTCTGTGCGTTTTGGCATCGTATATTGCCTCCAGTAAACTTTGCCCGCCGCCTTACGCAACGAGCTTGGAGAGCCCCTCCCGGTAGATCACTTCCGGAGACAGTTTCCGGTAACGGGCGGCTCTGACCCATACTCGTTCGAGTTCTTCACGCAGGGGATCGAACCGTGCGCGGTCCAGCCCGTCCTTGCGTTTTTCCTTTTTGGCCTGTTTCAGTTCCCGTTTCCGGTATGCCTTGACCGTATCCAGCACCCGGTCGCGGGTTTCAGGGAGATGAACCAGCACTCCGTTCAGCATATAAGTCGTCCCGTTCCAGTCGGCGAGGATCGCCTGGACGATCTCCCCCTTCTCCAGTTTCGGCAAATTCTCGGACGGAAGCCGTAACCTGGCCTCGTCCCACAGATCTTCTATTTCTACATACGCTTCCTTGACCTTCCGGATCCTGAACACCGACCGACGGATATTTTCAAGATTCCGCCATGACGCATCCGGCAATGCTCCCTCGGCAGCCTTCTCATATTCGGTCAACCCGGACTCATCCCGGTAACAGAGAAAAAGTTCCTCTAGGAACAGGTTCATCCACTGCTCAAAACCGAATTCGTCGTCATGCATTTCGCCCGTCCGTTGGGCGAATAGCTTCCGGGCCTCAGACATCCGGTTGGTTCCGAACCGCTCCGCCAGAAGAGCTGCCAGCTCTTCCAGCATCCTTTGGAAATTCTCTGAACTCACTGTCGCTCGATCAGCTTCCGGAAGCGGTCAAAAAGATAGTTTGCATCATGTGGTCCCGGAGATGCCTCCGGGTGGTACTGAACGCAGAAGACCGGCAGCGTGGTGTGCTCCAGCCCCTCAACTGTACGGTCATTCAGGTTAACATGTGACACCTTGAACCCCTTGCCGGTTACCGAGCCTTCCTTCACTGCAAATCCGTGATTCTGGGAGGTTATCTCGACTTTGCGGGTGGACAGATCCATCACAGGCTGGTTTCCACCCCGGTGCCCGAACTTGAGTTTATAGGTTTCTCCACCCACCGACAGCCCCAGCATCTGGTGACCGAGGCAGATCCCGAAAATCGGTGTCTTGCCGAGCAGCGATCTGACTGTCTCATAAGCATAGGGAACAGCCTCAGGATCACCAGGTCCATTCGAGAGAAATATCCCATCAGGCTTCAATCCCAGAATGTCCGCGGCCTGCGTCGATGCCGGAACCACGGTAACCCTCATGCCGCTCTGGACGAGGCCCCTCAGAATGTTCCGCTTGATACCGAAATCCAGTGCCACCACATGATGTGAGGTCTTTGGCTTACCAAAGCCCGCTCCGCGTTCCCATATCCCTTCAGTCCATTCATACATGAACTGGCAGGTGACCTCCTTCACAAGGTCCCTGCCAACGAGTCCCGGAGCGGCTTTCGCCTTCGCGACAAGGGATTCACGGTTCGAGTCGGTAGTTGAAATAACACCCATCTGGGCGCCGACAGTGCGGATATGCTTTACCAGCGACCGGGTATCGATTCCGCTGATCCCGACAACGCCAGCGTCCTCGAGGAATTTTCCAAGTGATTCTTTGGCCCGGAAATTCGATGGCTGCCCGATATATTCCCTGACGATGAACCCTTCACATTGGATCCGGTCAGACTCCATGTCTTCCGGATTCACTCCGACGTTGCCGATTTCCGGGCAGGTCATGGTGATGATCTGCCCCCTGTAGGACGGATCCGTGAGAATCTCCTGATAGCCTGACAGGGAAGTGTTGAAAACGACTTCACCGAAGGCCTCGCCGGTTGCTCCAAAATTTTCGCCTTCAAAGAAGGTCCCATCAGCCAGCGCCAGATACGCCGATCCTCGTTTCACACCTGCCATACTTTGCGGCCCTCCCGGTACAAGGCTTTCACCCTGCCCTTTACCTCCCATCCGTCAAACGGACAGTTGCGGCTCTTGGACTGGAAACCATTCACGTCAATCCGGTAGCTCTCAACGGGATCCAGCACGACCATATCAGCAGCGGCGCCTTTGCGCAGCGTCCCGCAATCGAGACCAAGCGCACGGGCAGGTCCGGAAGTGAGCAGCTCAATGGCCCGGGGAAGCTTGAGTTCCCCTTCGTGCACCAGCCCCATGACAACGGGAAATGCCGTCTCGAGACCGATCACACCGGGCGGGGCAAGGTCAAAATCCTTCGCCTTTTCATCCCGGGAGTGAGGAGCATGATCAGTGGCAATGCAGTCGATGGTCCCGTCCCGAAGCGCCTCCCGCAAGGCTGCCCGGTCAAGCAGTGTCCTGAGCGGCGGGTTCATCTTGGCATTGGTATTGTACCCGATCACCGCCCGTTCATCGAGAACAAGGTTATGCGGTGTCACCTCTGCCGTCACACGCACTCCCCGCTCTTTCGCCTCGCGGATGATGTGTACAGCCTGGCCAGTCGTCACATGAGCCACATGCAGTCGTGCTCCGGTCAGTTCAGCCAGCCGGGTATCACGGAACGTCATGATATTCTCGCCGACCGCCGGGCGGCCTCTGACTCCAAGACGTGTGGATAGAGCTCCCTCATTCATGGAACCTTCGCTGCAGAGGCATTCATCCTCTGCATGCGTGATGACAGGGATATCGAAACCACGGGCATATTCCAGTGCACACCGGAATAATGCGGCATCCTGCACACAGCGCCCATCGTCAGAAACAGCCACCGCACCGGCAGCAACCATCGAACCGATTTCTGCGAGCCGCTTGCCCTCGAGACCCACCGTTACCGCCCCGATCGGTTTCACATTCACAAGATCCACAAGCCGGGCCCGGTCCTGGATGTATCGGGTGATACTGGCACTGTCGTTTACCGGTCTCGTATTCGCCATGCAGCATACAGTACCGAATCCTCCCGCCGCCGCGGCGCGGCAGCCACTCTCGATGTCTTCCTTGTAGGTCTGGCCCGGATCCCGGAAGTGGACATGAACATCAACAAATGCCGGAGCCACCGTGAGACCGGAAAGATCGACGGGTTCGAAACCTGGCGGCGTCTGAGGAATCCGGCCGGCCACGATTTCCCGCACACGCCCGTTTTCAACAAGAATGTCGAATTCGCCATCGAATGACTGGGAGGGGTCCACAAGGTGCCCATTTTTCAGATGCAGGGACTTTGTCACGCAGCGCCTCCCACCCGGATCGCATCCGGGCTCCGGTTCAGGAGATAGAGAACGGCCATGCGGGTCGCAACGCCGTTCTCCACCTGCGGAAGCACCACTGAACTGGAGCCATCCACGACGTCTGACGAGATTTCCAGCCCACGGTTCACCGGGCCTGGATGCATCACAATTGCGTCCTTCCGGGCCAGAGAAAGCCGCTGGCTGGTCAGACAGTAAAACCGGGCATATTCCCCTTCACTGGGAAAGAGGGACTGCCCGATACGCTCCAACTGGATCCGGAGCATCATGACCACATCCGCTTTCGGAAGCGCATCCTCCAGGCGGTTATAAACTTCAACCGGATACTCGGCACTTTCACCGAGACCGGGAGGGATCAGTGTAGCCGGACCGGCTACCATCACCTTCGCGCCCAGCTTGTTCAGGCCGTAAATATTCGACCGGGCCACGCGGGAGTGGGCGATGTCCCCGACAATCAGGACATTGAGACCTTCACATTTTCCGAAGCGTTCACGAATCGTCATGATATCCAGCAGGGCCTGGGTCGGATGCTCGTGCCAACCATCACCGGCATTCACGACACTCGCATCGACCTTGCTGGCAAGACGCTCGGCTGCCCCAGACTGCGGATGACGCAGCACTACGTAATCCACCTGCATAGCCTCAAGATTCTTGACTGTATCGAAGAGGGTTTCCCCCTTCGTAAGCGATGAAGCGTCTGCGGATATGGAGATCGTGTCAGCCGATAGTCTTTTCGCAGCAAGGTCAAAACTGGTACGTGTGCGGGTGGATGCTTCAAGAAAAAGGGTTACCACGGTTTTGCCCTGAAGCGGCGGGACCTTTTTGCGGTCGCGGCGGAGAATCTGCTTCATGGAATCTGCCGTATCGAGAATCATCACGATCTCATCGCGGGAAAGCGTGTCGATGGACAGCAGATCCTTGCGCTGAAACCCCTTCACGCAGACGCCCCCCGGCTGACCAGGTCAAGCTGGTCAACACCTTCCGCCTCTCTCATGGAGAGCTTGACCGATTCATCTTTGCGGGTCGGCTGGTTACGTCCGACATAATCCGGCCGGATTGGCAGCTCCCGATGCCCGCGATCCACAAGAACTGCCAGTTCAATCTTCCTGGGCCGTCCCAGATCAGAGATCGCATCCAGCGCCGCCCGGATGGTCCGTCCCGTATACAGAACATCATCCACCAGAATGATCCGGTGCCCGGAAACATCAAAATCAATCTTGGTATCCTGTAGTACGCGGCGGTCCGAGCGGGTGTCCAGATCATCGCGATAGAGCGTGATGTCGAGTTCTCCGACCGGGAGCTGAGCCCCAGCTCCTGAAATTTCAGTCACCATCTGCGCAAGCCGCGCAGCGAGGTAAACTCCACGGGTCCGGATCCCTACGAATGCCAGCGGGCCAGACTCTTCTCCCTGCTCGACAATTTCATGAGCAATACGGGTCAGTGCGCGGCGGATACCCTGTTCATCCAGCAGAAGCGTTCGCTTTTCACCCGGCATGCGACACTCCTCCTGCACACCGGGCGAAAAAAAAACCGGCGCACCAAGGCAGCCGGATGGCAGATTTCAGGGTCTCAGACATTCTTTTTCGAACCTTCCCGGCCTCGCAGGACCGTGTTAAAGGATTCAACCGAGGACAGGTATAAAGAGTCCCGCCCTTCAGGTCAATGGCATTTTCTGCTTGTCACAATTGGACCATGATTTTCCGTCCAGAATAAAGGGAATCCTGTGAATATCCCTGTGGAAAACCACTTAGGATATCCCCCGCGTAGCCTCAACAACCCAGGCAAGGTAACCCTCGGTAACCGCACTGGCAGCAAGCTCAACGATTTCTGGTGTTTCATAGGGGTGGATCTCCTTCAGCTTGCTTTTAAGATCAGACACCCGGTCCGCAGGTGTTTTCATGAGAAGCAGCAACTCCGGTTCCTTTTCAAGTTTTCCTTTCCACCGGTAGACAGAAAAAGTGACCGGAATAACATTCACGCAAGCTGCCAGGCCGGACTCAACCACCAGCTTCGCTACGCGCTCTGCGTCCTTTTCGTTTCCAATGGTTGTCAGGACCAGTCTGAGTTCCACGGTCTACGGCTCCCACAACGGACTGTCTTTAGGCTCCCAGAGAAACTTCTCACCCGGAGCAATTCTTATATCCGCACGATAGAAACGCCGGGGTGGAGACCTCAACTCTATTGTATAGGACCCTGCCGGAAGCTCGATTGTCCGGCGTTCGGAAATCTGGCCGTGCGAAATTCCGGAAACAACCAGTTCTCCCCTGACTGAGGGAACAATCTCAACCAGTCCGGGAGGCTGAACCGTATTTTTCTGCTGAATACCAGGGAGGCCAGACTGCTGTACATCGGTTTCAGCGGAAATGCTCGAAGCCGTTACTGCCGATGTATCACCCCATAGGCGATTTTCGTAGGTCCACGAAAGTGCAGCAACAAGCGCAATGGTGGCAGCGACAAATATACGCCCCGCAACACTCTCTCCGGTCGATGCAACCTCAGCACCGGTTTTCGCAACTTTTGTTGACAAAGGTGGGGTAGGGTCACCCCAGTACAGACCGGCGGTCTCGGGCTGCAACGACAACTTGCGATCGACAAATAACGCTTCAACCCTGGCTTTCAAGGATTCCTGCGCCTTCTGTGAAGGAATCCCAAGCGACAACTCCAGTTCCCGCCTGAAAACTCCTGGACTCTGTGGACGAATCTCGGGGTATGGATCCAGGCACCGGATAAACAGTTCCCGGCCCGGAAGATCCCGAGCGAGGTCGGGTGGCCCGGTCCGTTCCCGCAAGGAAGCGATCTGGGAAGCATCGTCCCTGGCAAATCCAGGGATCTGCCCGCTCAGAATTTCAGCCAGGATCAGGGACAGGGCATACAAATCGCCAGTAGGACCGAAAGGCTCACCCCGGGTGATCTCTGGCGGCAAATAGGCCAGACGTCCCTTCAACACTCCAGTGCGGGTTGCCAGCTCTGAACTCGCAACCTTGGCAATTCCGAAGTCGATAAGGCGGATACGGCCATTAATATCTATCAGAATATTCTCCGGGGCGAGATCCCGATGGTACATCGGCGCCGGTTCACCGTCCGGTCCTCTCAAGCCGAAAAGATATTCGAGAACATCAAGCAACTGAGTGGCCACCCAGACAGTCTCCGGAACCGAAAACGCCGGCATGACTCCAGCCCTAACCGACGCCTGGAGCTCTCTGAGCGAGCACCCGCGAACCCACTCCATAATCAGCGACGGCAGTCCTGAATCCTCAACAAGGCCGTAAACAGAAGGAATAGCTGGATGCTGCAGCAAGGAAGCGACCCGGGCCTCTTCCATAAACAGCGCCCGATGCTCCGGATCCCGTGCAAGTGTGGGGAGCAATCGCTTCAGGACAACATGCCGCACACCACCGCCCCACTCCTGCTCTGCAAGAAAGATTTCGGACATTCCTCCGACTTCGAGGCGAGACAGGATCCGGTATTGGGAAGTCTGGGAGATCTGGATCGGCACGGGCCATCTCCCTTGGCACGGATCTACAGGCTATCCACTCTGACAAGACCTGTTGTTATATTGTCAGGCCCGCCCAGCTCATTGGCACGGCCAATGAGCGATGCGGCTGCACGTTCAAGGTCGCCACCCTGCGCACCAAGAATCTCTGCGATTTCCACGTCCGGTACCGGACCTGTGAGTCCATCGGAGCAGAGCAGGAAAATGTCCCCTGCCCGGATGTTCTCGACCCGGATATCTGGCTCTATGTCCGGCCGGATACCGCAGGCACGGGAAATGACATTCCGGTATGGACTTCTAGCGGCTTCCTCGGGAGTCAGTATTCCCTGTCGAACCTGCTCGCTGACGAGCGAATGATCGTCAGTCAGCTGCTCCAGCACCCCTTCACGAAAACGATACATCCGGGACTCACCCAGATGCCCGAGATATGCTTTCCGGTCTTCCCCGATCAGAAGTACCACCACCGTGCTTCCCATTCCCTGCAGTTCGGCTGCCTTTGAGGCCTGCTCGATGATCCGCAGGTTGGCAACCTTAATGGCCGCCAGCATCACATTCGCTGGTCGACTGAGCGACTTCACGTATTCAAAAGGCCAGGTCATGTCCGGCCGCTCAGCAGCCATGCGGACAAAACCGGCGATTGATTCTATGGCGATCCGGGACGCAACCTCGCCACCATTATGACCACCGAGGCCATCCGCAACGATATAGACATTCCGGTCTGGCGTCATGGCGACCGCGTCTTCGTTATGGGCCCGGAGGCGGCCGACGTCTGTCGCCCCGTAGGAAGATAATTTCATCCGAGTTTCATTACGGTTCCGTTACCAGTACCGGATCAAACCTTTCTGTAGGGTGTCTCGGCTATTTCCGTCTGATCCGGCAGCCGCCGTATCTGGTAGTCTCCGAACACATTAGGGGACTCTTTCTGGAGCACCCTGAGAACACCAACCGCAAGCTTACGGATCTCGACATCCGCACCCTCGCTGCCGCGCATTTCAATAAAGTGCCGCCATGAGCGGGCGTTTGCCGTGACAACGATCTTGGTCTCCGTCGCATTTGGCAGCACACTGCGGGCTGCCTGACGGCAGACTTTTCGCCGGGCGGTGGCAGATTCCATCCCAGCATGTTTTTTCATCAGTCCCTCAACCAGTTCGATATAGGTCTTCTGGCACTGCTCGATACAACTGATCCACTTGGCATGCAGTTCCGGATCGCTGGCAATATCATCCGGCTCAACAAATGCCGCATAGGATTCATCTACGTACCGTTGGGAAAGCTGGGAATACGCAAATCCTGCCCTGTGACGGATCAGTTCATGGGTCAGGGACCGGGATATTCCTTCAAAAACAAACGTGAACTGAGCGTGTTCCAGCACACTGCCATGGCCGGATTCAAGAAGATGTTCAATATATTCCTTGTTCGTCTTCCGGCCCTTGCCATAGCTCATGTAACAGATCCGTCCGCCAAACTCGATCAGCTGTTCCGCGGGGATGCCGGTATCCGTTGACCACTGGATACCAGGGTGATCCGTAAATACCTGCTTTGCGACAAGCGTGATCCTGGGTTCGCGGTAGATTTCCATTCAGATGTCTCCGGGTGCTGGCGCGTAGACTATGCATGGCCGGGCTGGCCGTGCAAGCGGAGCAGAAATTTCCCGCCAGACGGGTCCCCCTAGAGCCTCTAGAGCATCTGGTTCATGTAAGCGACGATCTTCTGTTTCAACTGCGGGTTCGGGCATACCCGGGCCGATCGCTCAAATGCCTCGTAGGCCTTCCGCTTGAAACCAAGTTTTTCATAGGCCACCGCCAGTTTTTTCAAGACAAGGAAACTGTCCTGCATCCGGTCCACGGCCTTTTCGTATGCACCCAGAGACTTGTACTTCTGCCCCCCAGCGGTATAGGCCTCGGCAAGATAGTAATGAATATTGCCATCCGAGTCGTTGTAATCCGCAGCCTCGGCCAGCAGGGGGATCGCCCTGGCATAGTCACCGGCCTCATAAAGCTCCAGGGCTGATTTCACCAGCCCATCCGCGATTGCCTTTGCTTCCTGTTCTGAAGCTGACAAGACGTCTCTAGACCCATGTTCAAGAAGACGCCCGGCGGTCACACGAATCGTGTGCAGGTCCAGAGGCTTCGGGATAAATGCCGATGCCTTGGTAAGCTCCATCAGGTCATCCCGGGATCTCCAGTCGGCAAACTGCCCGCTGGTCAGGATAATCGGCACTTCAGCAAATGCCTGAGAGCTCTTGAGTTTCCGGCACATCTCGATGCCAGCCACATCCTGGGTAGAAAGATCAATGATCAGCAGATTCGGCCGCTGGGACTTGATGAGCTCCACTACCTGCAGCCCGTCTCCGCTTTCAGAGACACGGTACCCGTGCCGGCGAAGCTCCAGTCTCAGCAGGCGACGGACATCATCATCCGAGTCAACTACCAGCACCAGCTTTCCCATCATCGCGGTGTTTGTCCGGGTTGATGCTGCACGCACCGGTTTTGCTGGCGACACAGGCGGAAGAGGTGGATCTGGTTCCGCGTCTGCCTCTTCATTGTCCAGAAGATCAGGTGGCGGTTCCTGCACCGCTAAAAGGTCACGGTCCGGCACAACGGCCAGTTGTCGCTGCTGGGGCGCCTGTGCCCTGGGTGCAGCGGCGATCAGATTCGGATCAGCTTCTGAAACATCCGGTTCATCCGGTTCCGGCTCCAGTTCCGAAGCGCCAGCCTCAAGCTCGCGGTATGCGAGTTCTATCCTGGCCAACAGGTTCTTGGCGTCTGCCAGAAACAAATTCAGACGTTTCCCAAGTCTGAACTCGATATCCCTGGCAACCTCGTTGTCTTTCGGATTGGCCATCGCGACATTAAAGGACTTGCCGTCTGTGGATATCGGCAGCGCTTGCCAGTCAATGGCCTTGTTCTTTGGAAAATTCGCAAGGAGGGTCAGATCAATGCGGGTGCGGCGGATTTCGATGGCCTTGACGCCGAGTTGCTTGCCTAAAACCTGGTTCACTGTCTCGGCATCGCAGAACTCAAGCGCAACGACATTTTCACCGAAACGGCCGCCCCAGCGCTGCTGCCTCGCCAGCGCAGATTTGACCTGAAGTTCATCCAGAATACCCGCCTGCATCAGCAGGTCACCGAGTTTGGGACGCGGTTGTGGCGGCATGATCTACAAGCGGCCTCCATATGCCTTCAATATCTGTCCAGCACATTTCACGGAGGGCATTCGCGTGAAAGCTGAACGGGACTCACTGCAGCCAGTGAGACAGTGGCTGCACTTCCTTTTCCCGCCTGCCAGAATCCCGCCAGAGATTCTGGCCCCCTTGCTTTAACAAAAATAGAACATCTGAAAGCACCTTGGAAATACAGCAAGTCACTGTTCGGATTTCATTATTTCCAAATTCGACACTAGAAGTGCTCAATCGGTAACGAAATGACACAGATGCCAAAAAGTTCTGCCAAAATTATTGACTGACACGTCAGTCATGCGCAAAATATTTGCAAAAGAGCTTTTATCGCTGATGCGAAGGAGACTCACCTTGACAGTTTCACGTGCAGATCTGGAACGCTACCTGGATCGAATTGCCTCATCTGTAAAGAATCCGGAACACGGACTCTACGGGCCCGGCTCAATCTTCTGGAGAGTAAATCGCGAGTCCATTATTTTTCTGGGTGGTGGCCGTGCTGCGCTTCTCCAGACCGCCCACCCTTATGTCGCTCACGGAGTGGACCAGCATTCCAAGACAAAAACTGACCCGCAAGGCCGGTTCCGCCGCACCTTCGCAAATGTCTTTTCGATGGTCTACGGAGACATGAACGAGGCTCTGCGTTCCGCACGACGCGTCCACGCCATTCATGACAGGATCACCGGTCTGATCACGGAACGGGTCGGGGCATTTGATCTGAATACGCCTTATGAAGCTAATCATGAGGACGCGCTGATGTGGGTAAATGCCACCCTCTGGGATACCGCCATCATGGTCTACGAGATGATCTTGGGACCGCTCACCTTGAAGGAAAAGAACGAATACTATGAGCAGTCAAAATTGTTCGCGTATCTGTTCGGCATTCCGGATTCCGTACTCCCGCCAGACTGGACATCTTTCATGGAATACAACCAGAAAATGTGGGAATCAGATGTTCTTACGGTTGGCAAGCCCGCGCAGGAAATCTGCCACTTCATCCTTCAGGCACCGCGTCCAGAGCTCAAACCGGTATTCAACTGGTACCGAATCATGACGGCGGGGCTCCTCCCCGAACGGATCCGCCATCAGTTCCAGCTGGACTATGGGCGGGCCGAGGCTGCGGTTTTCAAGACATCTATATCTGCAATTCGTGCGGCCTATCCCGCTGTCCCGGGAAGAATCCGCTACCTGCCCGCCTACGTAGATGCAAAGCGGCGGGTCGAAGGCAAAGACGGAAAAGATATTATTGGCAGACTGATCGAAAAATCGGTTGTCGCTGGAATGAAACGCAGGGAACCTAAGGCAGCCTGAGCCGGTTCAGGGAAGTACCAGAGTTACAGATATATCGGCCGTTACAGATTCGGCGTTTGAGCTTGTGTACCGGATACCTACGCTTCCGGTTACGGAACCGGTACAGTTCAACACCAGTGTTCCCGGCTCGGACGGCAGCTGGCCTGAATCGGCACCGCCAACTGTACAGCCCGCCCCTGCAGGTTGAGAAATCCGGCTCACGAAAACCGGATACTTGATCTCCGGGTCACTGAGGGGATCAATGCCAAGAATCAGACTTCCCGGCACCGTCAGCTGAGATTCTGACTGGGATGGAAGCATCAGAGGGACAATCCGGAGCACGGAAACAACCGTACTGGCCACTTTTGAATCAGCAGTTACCGATTCAAAAACCACATAACCATCCGACGAAACATCCTCGGCTACACAGTCCAGAAAATCACTATCCAGACTGTCATCAAGATCCCCGTCCCCGGAAAACTGACAAAAAATGCCTGAAGGGTACGACAGGATGGAAAGCAGTGCCGGTCCCGTGAAAACACTGCCTGGCCCGGAAGTTACCAGAGTCCCTGTACTATTGCCCGTGAAATACGAATTCACCACCGGATAAATCTCCGGCTCATCCGTGACCAGCGAGAATAATGGGGCAGACACTGACACAAGCACTGGTATGGTTAACGACAAGCCCATTGCAGGAGAAGCCAATAGGATCACCGGCCCCGCCACAGCATTAGTTCCCGCATTGCAGGAAAGGGTAGCAAAATCAGCCGGCCCGGATATCCCGGCATCTGGAAGCGAGCAGGACACCCCAGCGGGAAAGGAATCCACCGAAAGGCTGACCGGGAAAAATGCCTCGGTATTGTGGTCAGCCACTGTGATGCCGATGGTTTCAGCCACACCTTGACGGGCCAGATAAAGAACCGCCGAATCCGGCTGAAGCACAAGTGTCGGGACTTCTGCCTGGATCGGCACTGTAGCTCTGGCGACAAAAGGTGCGGATGGATCAGACGAGTTTTCCGGACAAACCAGAAACGCGGTTTCCCGGATCATCTCAATCGGATCTCCAGGATTTGCCTGGCCGTTACAAACAGACACCGCCTCCAGTTCCACATTGCCCGATTCGCTATCTGCCGTCCCGCTGCACTCGAGTTCAATAGCCGAAGAGTCCGAGACCAGCCCCGGGAATACGTTGCACGAAATCCCTGACGGAGCAGAAACGAGCCGAATTGCCACCGGCCCCGATCCGCTGGCAAGCAGGTTTCCGGAAAGCGTTAC
>CAZSFB010000027.1:0-9614 GCA_964606035.1 uncultured bacterium
TGATCGTCCCTGTCGCCCTGGTGCTGGTTTTTTCGGCCTGCGGGAAAAAGACCTCTACCGGTGGAGCTGATGATACGTCTGGCAGCCAGGCGGCATCCGAGGTCACCCGCGGTGAAGAACTGCAGATCTCTGAGGCTGAAAGAAAACGGGTCTTGGCTGAGCTCGGTGTTTCTGAGACGCCGGAGGCCGACATTGATCCTGAAAAACGCATGTCTGAGGCGGAGAGGGCTGAGGCCCGGCGCCGACTTGAGGAACGGAGGGCCCAGCGTGGTGATGTTCAGGAGCAGAAACCAGCGGTGGCGGCTCCTGCACTGCCGCCACCTGCTCCCGCTGCTCCTGGAAAGCAACTGACTGGAGATGCGCGTACGGCCAGTCGGGCCTGCAAGCAATGCGAGTTCTATCTGGCAGAGAAGGACTTGAACATGGCTCTCCAAAAGGCCGATGCATTCATCCAGCAGTTCCCCCAGGTTGCCGAGGCATACCTCGCCAAAGCGGTCGTGCTGCGGCGAATGCGCAAGCTGGAGGATGCGGAGATTGAAGTCCGGCGCGCTCTGGGTTTCGACAAGGATCACGAATGGGCGGTGAACTATCTGGCACTGCTTCTTAGGGATCAGGGCAGGCTTCGTCCTGCGATCTGGACGCTTGAGGACTACCGAACGAGGAATCCGAATTCGCTGCCGACATTATACAGCCTCGGTATTCTTTACGAGATATATGCGGGCTTTAGGGCCAAGGCACTTGTAACGTATGTCGATTACCTGAAGCGTGGTGGCACCAAGCAGAAAGATGTGAACGTCTGGATCGACTCCTTGTCTATTGCGCTAGGTGTTGAGCGTCCGGATACACCTGGATGGGACAAGCCTGTGCCGCCAGCATCTCCTTCGGCGGGAGAACAGGTACCGTCACCACCGGGGGGAGCGCCAACGGCGCCTGTGCAATCACCGGCCGCTGCTCCGGGTAAAAGCTGATATTTTCGTAAACAACCAGTGTGATTTCAGACACAGCGGTGTAACCTGCTGAAATTTGGCATCGTGTCACAACGCTCCGCGTTATGCCGTGGGGGACATTGTTATAAAAATGTTTGGGATCACATGAAAAGTTCTTGATGTTGGCTATGCTTCGGTTGTATGGTCCGTTCACAACCCTTTACACTTGATACGACATACAGGCGGTGTGCGCCGGAAGGATGTTGGCGGGGATGAGGATTTATCTGTTTGCTGCTGCAGTCGCGGTGCTGGGAATCTCTCCTATCACGCTGAGGGCGGAGCCTGCCAAGGGGAAGGATAGCCGTAAGTCTGAGGCTGGCCCATCCAAGGACGCAAAGAAGGAGCCGACAGTTACGCGCACGAAAACGGGCGCTGTGCAGTTCGAAGCACTTCGGATTGAAACCGAAAAGGAAGGCCCAGGTGTTATTTTCATTGATAACTGGACTCCCAGCACCAAGCGTGAATTCAGTGATGAAGCCAAGGGTGAACTGGATACGAGACTTCTTGAGATTCGCAGCCTGAACCGGTCCTTTGATTCCCGGGTACGGCAGGTTCCGGATGATCGTCAGATCCAGCGGGAAACAGCAACCCGGGAAACCGAACGCAAACTGCTCTCGCTGGATGTTGGTCGTGTCAAGACAGACAGGGCGACTGTCCAGCGCTGATTTTTGAATCATTTCACTGACACGGAAAAGCCCGGTGTGCGACCGGGCTTTTCTTTACTTTTGCCAGCGAGAGTGAGCTGTACACTCCGCATGAGAAACCATCGAAATATCAGAGAAATTTAATCCTGAACGAGAACCGTTTCGTTGACGGTTTTCACTGCAACCGCTAATCTGAGCGCCGAAACTGTCAGCCATGTCATCAACTGAAACCAGTCAGACACACGGTGCATCTGGAGGCCCTTCGGGAGGCGCACAGGTTTTGCCGTGCGTGACGGAAGGTGGCTCCGGTCGGCGGCATCTGTTTCAGGGCGGTAAGCTAGTCCTTGGCGGCGGGGAACCCGCCGGATTCCAGCTCAAGGGCATTGCCGCACCGATACAGATTGCCGGGCCCTCCAAGTCACCAGACCAGTTTTACCTGTTCCTGACGAAGGAAATGACTGGCCGCATCGTCAGGAATGGACAGACGACGCCCATTGAGGATCCATCTCAAATGGGGCTGCCGTCTTCCAGCGGCCGCTATGCATTGACAGTCACCCGTGACATGAAAGTTGACCTGCGGATCGGCGACGCCGTTCTGAGGTTCAGTTGGGAAATGGAACAAAAAACACCGCAAGAATCCGCTCCGAAACCGGTATCCCCCGCTCCTGTGACCGCAAAATCTGCTCCCATGCGCAAGACCGCAAAGGGTAAGGACAAGAAGGTCGAAAAGCGTGGGCGCATACGGATGACCACCAAACCGATAAGGTGGGTGGAAATTCCGGTTTCTGACCCCGGCAACACGCCGATGTACAGCGCGTTTGGTATCGTGGTGACAGTTGCTATTGCACTGTTGTCGACGCTGAACTACATGCGACAGCACCACCTTCCACCAAAGGATATTGCAGCACCGCCGCCAGTGTTCGTGACGAAGCTTCTCATCCCTGAGAAGCCGCCAGAGCCGATCAAGCCGCCGGAGCAGAAGATTGAATTGAAGCCGGTGGAAGATATGCCGGTGGATACGAAGCCGCAGGAAAAGACTTCAGAAAAGCCAGATAAAGCCCCTAATGCCGAGGTCTCTGAAGCCCGGCGCGCTGCGGCCCGGAACGCGGTGAAGTCCCAGGGGCTGCTTGCCATTATCGGGTCGACCGGGAGCGGTGGGGCGGGCAGGGACATTACCCGTGTGACGTCATCACTTCAGAATGCCTTCTCGGGTCTTGGTGCCGTGACGACTTCATCAAAGGGCGATACCGAGATCAAGAATCTGGGTGGCTATGGTGAAGCTGGGGGAATAGACGACGCCATTGCCGGCCTTAAGGCCGTTAAGACAAACGTGGGTAAGACCACTGCCGAAAAGGTGGATAATCCCGTGGTTGACGGTGAAGCCGCTGGTGACCAGAGACGCAGCTACGGTGCTATCTCGGCCACGATGCGGCGGTATTTGCCCCTGCTGAAGAGCAAGCACAAACGGCTGCTCCGTACGGCTCCGGCTGCCCAAGGCAAGATGACGATAGAGTTCGTGATCAAGGCAGATGGGTCAGTCCAGTCTCCCAAGGTTCTCAATTCGGCATTCAGCAAGTATCCGGAGTTCGAAAAGGAGATCCTGGATGTGATGCTGAAGATCCGGTTTGAACCGATTGAAAAGGGTGATGTAAAAGTGGCGTTCCCGTTCATCTTCTCGGTGAACGACTAACAGCCTGGATTGTCCACTTAAGTTTAGAAAAACCCCGCCTGTATGGCGGGGTTTTTCTTTGGGCACTTGAATGAATACGCCTCAACATATTTCGACACGCTATTGGGCTGGATTGAGCTCTTCCATAATTACCGCTTACACCTGCTTGATTAGTGCTTGGAAGTGTCCATCTTACTGGTTGTGTCAGGAGCGGAATGGAATTTGCTGTGAGCGAAAGGCCTATTTCTAAGGCACAGGACGGCGTGCGACTGAGTAAAATGGTAATAAGCCTGATTTCATTAGGTTTTGGGGCCTGAGATGCGAAAAACGGCTTGCGAAGCAAGACGGTTTTTGGTATCCAAGTTCGGGTTGTTGCGTCAAAACCGTGGCGACATCGGGGTGAAGTCACTTCCGAAGCGAGTGTTTCAGTCAGGCTCATGGGATCCAGCAAAAAACCAATTAAATCAAATAATTATACAAAAATGAAGGTTGCGTCTTCTGTTGTGAAGAAGTCGTCGACGTCGATAAAGGATACCGGTGCCAAGAAAATGACAGCTGCGTCTGCCAACAAATCCCCCAAAAGGTCGTCTGTAACGACCAAGACCAAGCCTGCGACAACGGCAAAGAAGGCTGCTACAGCGGGCAGCAAAGGGAATTCTTCGACACCGGCAAAGAGGAACACAATCGCCAAGGCGTCCTCTAAGGATCCAAAAGCCGTAGCCAAATCAGTTACTTTTGAGCAATTGACAAAGCAGGGTGGTGGTGCCCAAGGCACCCTCGCAAAGAAAGGCGCGCGTCCGGCGCCATTTTCATCACCGGACGCAGCAAAGCTGCGCGAGCAGAAACGCCGGCTTGCTCAGATTCTAGGGCCTGAAGAAGAGCAGCAGGATATCTACGACGAAGTCGATATCATGAAGACCTACCTCAAGGAGGTGGGCAATATAAAGCTGTTCACGCCCGAGGAAGAGGTCCGCGCCGCCTCTAAGATCGAGGCAATTACTGAGAAGCAGTTTGAGACCGTGCTGGTCGTACCGTTTGTCACCCATCTTGTCATGCACCGGGCGAATCTCCTCAAAGAGAAAAAATTCAAAGTGTGGGACATGGTGAAGTACGACGAAATGATCGACCGGGGTGCCGATGAAGAGGCCGTCTCGGAGAAGGTCATTCGTACCGCAGCCACGCTCAAGGCACTTCATCAGAAACGCATGAAGATGATGAAAGAGCTTGGTGACAAGCGGCTGAGCAGGCAGGCCCGGGAGAAGCTTGAAGGCAAATACGAAAAGCTACTCCAGGAAATGCTCGACCTAATCAAGAAGCTGAATCTGAATATCGTCTTTGTTGAAGGGCTTGTTCGATTGCTTCAGGAGTACAGGGATGGGAAGCACCGTGATGCTGAACGTACGGGTGAGCTGATACTGCCTGCGGAGCAAACTGCGGAGCATCAGCTTCCACCTCAACCTCTGGAGGTGGGGTATCCGGAAGACGGTCTGCGAAGACTCCTGGTGGAAGTGGAAAAAACACAGCGCGAGATCAAGTGGGCGAAGGAGGAATTCGTGAAAGCGAACCTTCGGCTCGTGATCTCAATTGCCAAGAAATACCGGAATGCGAAGGTATCGCTGACCGACTTGGTGCAGGAGGGCAACATTGGCCTCATGCGTGCGGTCGACAAATACGAGTATAAGCGTGGCCTCAAGTTCTCAACTTATGCGACATGGTGGATCAAACAGGCGATCAACCGCGCAATATTTGACCAGTCCCGTACGGTCCGGATTCCCGTATACATGCGTGAGAATCTTAACAAGCTGAAACAGGCACAGAAAAAGCTGTCGTCGGCGTCAGGTGAGCCGCCTTCAATTCACGATATTGCCAAGGAGCTTGGTATGCCCGAAGACCGGGTGACAGAGCTCCTACAGATTGATCTGGAGACCGTCTCTCTCGAGATGGCTGTTGGCAAGGAAGACGACAAGGTGCTTGCGGACCTCATTGAGGACGATAAAGTGCCGCTCCCGGAAGAGGAGATGGTCAATATCTCCTTGGCTGAAGAACTGGACAAGGCGCTCAAGACTCTATCGCCGAGGGAAGAGAAAATTCTCCGGATGCGGTTTGGTATTGGCGGGACACGTCGGCATACTCTCCTTGAGATCGGCAAGGATTTCGGTCTGACCCGTGAACGAATTCGCCAAATCGAGAAAAAGGGTGTTGAAAAACTCCGTCTTCCGCTGAAAAACGTATCGCTTCAGGACTTCCTGGAGGAAGGCGGGCCATAATCGCTGCGATAACTACGCTTTGAATACGGGGCCGGCTAATCCGGCCCTTTGGCTGCCGGAAAACAGGTCTTGCCGGTGTTCCCTGTCTCCGGTTACTGAACAGGGACCATGGCTGAACTGCATCTACCCTTCGATGACCTGCACCGGACCCTCGGGTACCGGGATCTCCCCATGTATTACCGGAAATGGCTAGTCCCTTCGGCCAAGGGTGCCATTGTGCTTATTCATGGCCTGTCGGAGCACTCAGGACGCTATCGGCATGTGGCCGAAGCACTGCACAGGTCAGGGTTGACAGTTTTTGCAGCCGATATGCGGGGCCACGGCAGGTCGGGCGGGCAAAGGTGTTACGTGGATGCCTACGATGATTACGTGAGGGACGTCGAGCGATTTTTTATTGATGTCGTAGGCAAGGACGCGGCGGGGATCCCGGTCGTGCTCTTTGGTCACTCTAACGGCGGACTTATCGCGGCCAGGTTCGCTCTTGCCCATCAGGATCGTTTAAGGGGGCTCGTCCTTTCAGGTCCGTTGTTCAAGCTGATCAAGGAAGTCCCGGCATGGAAACGGGTTCTTGGTAGTGTTCTCAACATCTACTGGCCTCGGTTCAAGTTCCCGAATGAACTGGAACCCGCAATGTTGACGCACGATCCGTTGATGATCGAAGCATGGATGAAAGATACGATCATTGCCCATGAAGTGACGCCGAGGTGGTTCAAGGAGATGGAAAAGGCAACGGAGGATGCTCTCCGTAGGGCTCCCGACCTGAAAATCCCACTATTGGTCATGCATGGTGGAGCGGATCCGTTGACATCGCTTCAGGCGTCCCGTGATTTCGTAGACCGGGCTGCAAGCACCAATAAAAAACATGTGGTTTACGATGGGTTGCGGCACGAAATTGTGAACGAAATTGACAGGGATCGGGTCATCAGCGATCTCGTTCAATGGATTTCTGAAAGGTTTTGATCGGTCTGATGCCTCGTGGACCCGTGCAAGATCTGTCAGGAGATTGGCTCATTGAGGCTGGCGGATTGACCGTCAGCGGGCCGGTACCCGGGCACTGGCAAATGGTTCCCGGTCTGGAACGGCATACCGGCAAGGCGTTGTACCGGAGAAATCTTAAGATGACCCCCCGCAGGGAAGGGGAGCGGAGATTCGTTGTCGTCCGCGGCGCTTTCTATTACCTCAAGGCAGTATTTGTGGACCGGGTTATCGGTCGCTCTGAAGGATACTTTACCCCCCATGCGTTCGAACTTCCTGATGGCATAGATGAGGGAGAGCTAAAACTCGAGCTCGATTGTCCAGTCGAGGCGGACAAGAACGCCAAGCGGATGGTGACCGGTGTCTTTTCACACTGGGATTGCCTGGATCCGGACAAAAATCCTGGAGGGATATGGCTACCTGTTGAAATCCACCGGACAGGTATCGTTAGGATCGTATACGTAACGCTGCTTACCCACTGGATTGATCCGGAGACAGGTGAAGCTGACGTTGAACTGGTTTATGAGCTGGACTCCCTGCTGATGGGTGCAGGCAGGGTAACCATTGAAATTCGTCCTGATGGCTTTTCTGGCAAGACGGCCTTTTTTGCAACAGTTATTAGCCTAGCTGCGGGTCGTAATGTCGGGTCCACGGGACGAATCAGGATAAAAGATATTCATGCCTGGTGGATACGGGAAATGGGGGAACCCAGGTGTTATCAGGCAAGGGTCGCACTGGAATACGAAGGAAGTCCGTCGGATCTTGTGGAATTTACGACCGGATTCAGAACGTTTCATTTCAAGGATTTTATTGCCCATCTGAATGGTAGGCGATTTTTTATCCGAGGATCGAACTATCCCCCGGGGGATGTTCGCATCAGCCGAATGAACCGGGAACGCTGCGAAAGGGATTTGCAGCTTGCGCTGGAGTGTAATTTCAATATGCTCCGGGTTCATGCACACGTGGATCATCCAGCTCTGTATGAAGCCGCTGACCGGGCCGGGGTTCTCCTTTGGCAGGATATGCCACTGCAGTGGCTTTATGTGAAAGAAGCTCGGCGAGAAATTATCCGGCAGTCAGAGGAAATGGTCAGGCTGCTCGGATCACATCCTTCAGTCGCCGTATGGTGCATGCACAACGAGCCTATTCATATCGTCGATACGAAGGAAACCCGTTGGAGCGAGCTTTCAAAGACCATTTTTTCGCTTCTTATCTATTCTTCGAACCGGGAGGTGACTGCGAGTCGTAGCAAGGCCCGGGTATTGGATCTTGATCCAACACGCCCGGCTATTCGGAGTTCAGGTGAGATGAGCTTCATGTCAGGCGGAGAAGACGTTCATCTCTACTGGGGGTGGTATCCTTTTTTTGGGAAAGACCTACGTGGCCTGGAAAGGCTGCTGAATCTTTTCCCAAGGTTTGCCAGATTTATTACCGAATTTGGAGCCCAATCACTCCCGCCCCCCGATCATGCGCGCAGTTTCATGGGAGAGGACATATCAAAAACTGACTGGAAACGTCTGGAGCGGAATTATCATCTTCAGAAGCAGTTTCTGAAGGAGTGGCTTCCGGCAACCGCTTTCGGCTCAATAGAGTCACTGTATGAGGCGAGTTGTGCCTGGCAGGCCTATATCCATCGTTACTACATCGATCGATACCGGCGCCGGAAGTATCACCCAACGGGTGGCATACTCCAGTTTATGTTCCTAGATTCGGAGCCGTGCATCCAGTGGTCTGTCGTTGATGACCGCCGGGTGCCTAAAAAAAGCTATTATTTACTCGCCGACGCTTTCCGTCCTGTCTACTTTTTTGCCATTGCTGAACAGAAATACCGCTCGACGAGACAGCAGACTATCCCCCTTTATTGGGTCAATGACACGGTCCGTCCGGTAAAGGCACGGCTCAAGGCATTTTGGGGTGGAACCAATGAACCCTTGCTTGACCGGGAGCTTGGACTCCCGGCCGATTCCGAAGCTGAATACCTGATGGATATTCCGGTGCCTTCCACTCCCGGTAAATATGAGCTGATTCTTTTGCTGAACGACCAGTCAGGCACCTTGGAGAACCGGTATGCCTTTGAAGTCCGGTAAGTTGATGGCTGCCGGGCTGCTTGGGACGATATTTCTGGCCTTTTGTATAACCCAGCCTCCCGGGTGCTCTATCCCCCGGGAATCCGGAACACTGATTGTCAATATCGGCACTGAGCCCCCGTCTCTGGACCCTGCACAGGCTACTGATCATGTCTCATTCAATGTGATCACCAACCTTCTGGCAGGACTGGTGGAGTATGACGATCAATATCGGCCAGTTCCTGGTCTCGCTGAACGGTGGGAGGTAATGGATGATGGGCACCGGTATATTTTTCACTTGCGAACTGGGCTCCGATGGTCGGATGGCGCACCTCTGACAGCTAACGATTTTGAGTATTCATGGAAACGGCTTCTGGATCCGGCCACGGCTTCTGATTATGCGTATCTATTGTACGATATTGTTAATGCCCGAGAAATTAATCAGAGGGAAATCGCCGATATCAATCAACTGGGTATTCGGGCCGTTGATCCACTGACCTTCGAGGTAAGGCTGGCTCGGCCGGTTGCGTACTTTCTATCCATTTGCGCTTTCGAGATTACCTATCCAGTCCGGCAGGACATTGTGAATGCAGGAAAGGCATGGACTGAGCCTGGAACAATGGTCTCAAGCGGGGCGTTTATCCTGGGCGAGTGGCACCATGATTCCCATATCATTCTGCGCGCCAACCCGAATTACTACCGTGGCAAGCCCGCAATCCAGAATGTCCGGATGATCATGGTCAATGATCCAACGTCCGGTCTGGCGCTGTTTGATCGCGGGATGCTCGATATTATCGACAACTATTCGCTGGCGGGTGTCGATATCAAGGAGATGTCGCAGCATCCGAACTATCGCAGGGTTTCACAGCTTAGGGGGTACTATTACGGTTTTAACACCCAGAAGCCTCCGATGAATGATGTCCGGATACGGCGGGCTATTGGTCATGCAATTGATCGTTCGGTGTTCGATCGGGTTCTGTTGTCAGGGGAGCAGGGTGGAACGAGCT
>CAZSFB010000027.1:9624-14848 GCA_964606035.1 uncultured bacterium
GGATCCCACCGGGGATGTTTGCGCATAATCCTGATGCAGGCCTTCAATATGATCCCGATAGAGCAAGGGCGTTGCTGGCGGACGCCGGTTATCCCGGTGGCGAAGGCTTCCCACCTATAGAACTGCACTTCAACCAGACAGATTCCCACCTGATGGTCGCCCAGATCGTCCAGGCCCTGCTCAAGAGGGAACTGAACATCAATATTGTTCTAAAAACCGTGGAGTGGAAGGTATATCTTAGCGAATTGCGCACAGACCCGCCACATATGTACCGGATGGGGTGGGGAGCAGACTATCCCGACCCTGATAATTTTATGAATCTGTTTACCGCCGCATCGGGTAACAATTTTACCCGATGGTCAGATCAGACGTACGATAGGCTAGTTACTACGGCTTCAATCAACCCGGATACTGTGACCCGCCGACGTGATTACGACCGTCTTCAGGAGATGCTGCTAGTTGATGCTGCGGTGATTGTGCCCCTGTTTTTCACATCAGAAAATACTGTCTATGCAAAGAACGTCGAAGGTTTTTCGTACGACGGTTTTGCGAGATTGAGACTTGGTCCGGTCCGGCTCAGATCGGGAGCGCTGCGGTAACCTATATGCAGCAACTGATTCTCCGCCGACTGTTATTACTTCCCGTGCAGCTGATGGCAGTCTTTACATTATGCTTCTTCCTGTTGAGGGCTGTACCTGGGAATCCGTTTGAAGGTGACAGGAAGCTTCCTGAATTGGTCCTAAAGAACCTGGAGGAACGTTACAGGCTTTCAGGTCCATTGCACGAACAATGGGTTGCATTTTCGGCAGGGGCCATGACGTTTGATTTCGGAGTGTCACTGAAATACCGGGATCGGCCTGTTCGAGACATAATCGCCGAAACTGCGCCCGTTTCCATCGTTCTGGGGTTTATATCGTTTGCCTTGGGGCTTGGGCTCGCCCTGATTGCCGGCATCACAAGTACGGTTGTGATGCAATCCGCAAGAAGCCGATGGTGGGATCAGTTTATTCTTGCCGGAGCATCAATATTTGTTGCGCTTCCAAAGTTTCTGATCGGAGGATTACTGGTATATATCTTTTCATTCCACTTTCGATGGCTTCCACCCGCCCAATGGGGGTCCCCAAGCCAGGTCATCATGCCGGTCTTGGCGCTTGCACTCCCGATGGCGGCAAGCCTGTCATTGCTGATACGAAATGCACTGGCTGGTGTGCTTTCAAGCCATTATGTTCGGACAGGTGCGGCAAAGGGGCTTTCGCGGGTCCGCCTTGTGTCTGTGCATGTACTTCCCAACGCGTTGCATGGAGTTCTTGCCTATCTGGGACCAGTATTTGCTACACTTTTGACGGGCAGTTTTATCGTAGAGAAGATATTCGCTGTACCGGGAATGGGCCGCTTGTTCGTTATGTCCGTCATGGACCGCGACTATACCGTGGTGCTGGGCGCCAGCGTATTTTTTGCGGCAATTCTGATCCTCGCAAATACGGTTACTGATCTCATTGCGATATG
This sequence comes from uncultured bacterium, assembly GCA_964606035.1. Lineage (GTDB taxonomy): Bacteria > JAGRBM01 > JAGRBM01 > JAGRBM01 > JAHCIT01 > CAZMGV01. The sequence goes on from CAZSFB010000027.1 coordinate 11,131, forward strand.
GATTGATCCCCGGTTGCAGGAAAGGCACACGAGCAAGATATCCTCAGTGATCGGGTGAAACCCAGCCAATTAAGATCGGGTTGAAACCAGCCATTTCGGAGTCTGGCCGGGACGTGGTTGTGTTATCCGTTCTCCTGGGTTTGTGGCAAATGGGTTTTGGTCCGGTAGCTCCTGGGCCCGCACTTGAGAACGTGTCCGTGGTGAAGCAGCCGGTCGAGCAGGGCGCTGACGGCGGCTGAATCACCCAGCAGTTTCCCCCAGTCCTCGACGGGCCGGTTGCTGGTGATGAGGGTACTGGCTCGCTCGTAGCGCCGCAGGACCAGTTCCAGAAGATCCTCTGCCGCCGAAGGCGGCAGCTTCCTCATTCCGAGATCGTCGAGGATGAGCAGCGGCACGGCCTGTATCTCTTCATAGAGTTCCTTGCGTTCGCCGGCCGCGACGGCCTCGGCCAGTTCTTCGAGCAGCACATGGGCTTCGCGGTAGAGGACGCGGTAGCCCTGGCGGATCGCGGCGTGGCCGACGGCCTGGGCGAGATGGCTTTTGCCGGTGCCGGGAGGCCCCAGAAAGAGCGCGTCCTCGCGCCGCTGGATGAAGGCCGCCGACCCCAGTTCAAAAACCAGCTTCCGGTTCAGCTTCGGATTGAAACCGAAGTCGAAGGCGTCGAGGGTTTTCCCGGCGTCCCGGAAACGGGCCTGCCTGATCCGGCGCTCCAGCAGCCGGTCCGAGCGCCGGGTCAGCTCGTCCGAAACCAGTGCCGAGAGAAAGTCGGCCGGGGCGAGCGGGACCGACTGGGCCTCCAGAATCCTCGCCTCCAGCCGGTCGGCCATGCCGCCCAGTCTTAAAGACTTCAGGGCACGTTCGAGTTCAGGGGTGTTCATGTGTCTCCTTTTCTTCGGTGGGGGTTTCGTTCGTCATCCGGGCAATCACATCCCGGTAATGGGTGAGTTCGCGGATGAGCGGATCGACCTGTTTGAGCGTGAGCTGGCCGTGCCCCTGGTGTTCGAGCCAGTTCTTGAGAAAGCGGTAGCTGGGCACACCGCACTCCAGGGCGGCTTTGGCCGCGGCCTCCGCCGCCACCGGCCCGTATTTCCTGCGGAGCTGGAAGATTCCCATGATCCGCCGCACCCCGGCCTCTCCGTCGCGCCGGTGAATCTCCCGCGCCACTTCGCCCACCGCCGTCCCGGCCGCCGCCGCCCGGCGGAGCAGGTCGTGGGTGCTCACCGGCGTGCGGGCGGGACGGTCCGCCTCGGCGGTGCGGCGGCGGCCGGGGGATTCTCGCAGATGCTCCCGCAGCAGCTCTCCGGTCCGGGGGTCCAGTATCCGTACCGTGCGGCTGTCCCACTGCACGTTCAGCCGCTCGCCGATCCGGCCCGGCGGCACCGAGTAGTAGGCTCCCGACACTTCCACATGGCCGTCCAGATGGACGGCCCTTATTCCGTGCTCGTAGTAGCGGAAAGGGTCCGGTGGCAGCGGCAAGAGGTGCGGCCGTTCTTCTTCAAACATCGCCTTCACCTGGCGCTTGAGCGTCCCGTGGATGCGGGTGTCCGCCCAGTTCGTCTCCCACCGGTCCAGCCAGCCCTGGGCTTCCTCCAGGCTATCGAATTTGAGGCCCTTCAGGGCGAGCTGGGCGTGGCCCACGCCGCGTTCCACTTTCCCCTTGCGGTCGGGGTCCCGCACCCGTGCCGGCAGCGCCACCACCCCGTAATGTTTCAGCACGTCCCGGTAGAGCGGGTTCATTTCCGGGTCGTACCAGTGCGCCTCCTCGACCCCTTCCTTCAGATTGTCCAGCACCAGCGTCCGGGGCGCTCCGCCCAGCCGCCGGAACGCCCTCTCGTGCAGCTCCGCCCACACCTTCGATCCCGACTTCCACGCCAGAAACCGCACGCACTTGCGGCTGTGTCCCAGCGTCAGCACGAACAGCCTCGTCCGCCGGTATTTCCCCGTCGCCGGGTTCCGCACCAGCGGCCCCGTGCCCCAGTCCACCTGCGCTTCCTCGCCCGGAGCTGTCACGATCACGCACCGGGCCTCCGGCGTCTGCTTTCCCCGCAGCTTCTCCGTGAACCGCCGCACGCTCTGGTAGCCGCCCGTGAAACCCTCGTCCCGCAGCTCCTGCCACACCGACATCGCCGTGCGGCCGCGCGAGAGCGCCTCCTCGATACGCTCCCGGTACGGCTCGCATTTGCTCGGCGGACCCGGCACGAACCCGGTGATCGGGTTCGGTGTGGAAATGGCTGGATTTGGCGCTCCAGACCCGGTGATCGGGTTCAGCCCGGAAATGGCTGGGTTTGACCCCGGACGGCCGGGTGGCCTCACCGCCAGGCCCGCCGACCGCAAATAGCTCTTCACCGTCGCACGGTCGGTCCCCAATTGCGCCGCGATCCGGCGTACCCGCCAGCCCAGCTTCCCTAACAATTCGATCTGATGACGTTTTTCGTGGCTCAAGACATTCATCCGCTGCCCGTGAGCTGTCCGCCCACCGGCCCGTCAAATGTCCCGGCTTTCCTTACGCCCCCAAATGGCTGGGTTTCACCTGTTCACTATTGGCTGGGTTTGCCCGTTCACCGAGGCAAGATATGAAGTGGCGTTTGGGGATCGTAATGGTTATCGCCACGGTAGGTTTGCTGGCTCCTTGGATTGCGCCGCACCCTGCATCGGGTCTTTATGAAAACGAGACGTTACGCCCACCGTCATCTGTTTATCTGATGGGTACTGATGAGCTTGGCAGAGATCTATTCAGCCGCGTGTTGTATGGAACCAGGGTTTCTGTGGCCGTAGGCCTTACAGGTGCTGGTATTACCCTCCTGCTTGGAGGGATTGTTGGCATTATGGCGGCGCTAGGAGGTCCTCGTAAGTCGGAATGGACCCTCAGATCTGTTGATCTGTTTATATCGGTTCCAGAGATTCTTCTGGTGATCCTGTTGGCACAAATTATCGGAAATACCGTCTGGGGTATGGCGTTCGCAATAGGTCTGATCAGCTGGCCAAAGGTTGCAAGGCTTATTTATGGGGAAGCGCACCGGATAACCCATGAACTGTACTGGGAGTCTGCCCGTGTTACCGGCGTTGGGATGTATCGTCTGGTAATGGTGCATCTGTTACCAAACCTTCGATCTACAGCAATTGTAGTCTTTGCACTATTGGTTGCGTCGATCATCCTTATGGAAAGTGCGCTTTCCTTCATCGGCCTTGGAATCAATGACCCGTTCAATCCTTGGGGAACCAGTTGGGGGACTCTGGCTGCAGCGGGGTGGAGGGCAATACGAGGATACCCTCATCTATTTTTTTTCCCGGCAGCAGCCGTCGCATTGACGGTATGGGCCGCCAATTCGCTCTCGGAAGAGTTCCGGCACTATTACGACCGGATTGAACACAGATAGTGGAAAGAGCTATTGGATATTCAGAAGCTCTTTAACAGTTGAAAGCACCTGCGCTGCCTGAATCGGCTTCGTTATGTAGGTGTTGGCGCCAAGTGTAAGTGCCTTCTGGCGGTCCTCGGCGGCTCCTTCAGTCGAGATAACCACTATCGGGACCGCACCGTGTGCAGTATCCTTCCGGATAAGGGAGATGAGTTTAATACCATCCATGACAGGCATATTGATGTCTGTCAGCACCAAGTCGAACTTCCGCTCGGACATCTTCTTGAGCGCATCTACCCCATCGCCGGCCTCTACGATATCGAGTACCCGAAGGCGCTTCAGGGCGAAAATAATGAGCTGGC
>CAZSFB010000028.1:0-14829 GCA_964606035.1 uncultured bacterium
GCCGGAGGGAAGCAGTCAGATGATCGTGAGTTTCGTGCCGGGTAGCCGCGTGACGAAATCCGCGCCGGAGGCCTTTGACGGGGTCCAGGCTCCGGGAGGAACCTCGCCCGCCACGATCCTCTCGGTGCTGGCAAGCGCTGCCGTCACGGTGAATTCGTATCCGTCGGGGACTTCGAGGGTGGCAGAGACGGTCTTTCCGGTGGCGTTTTTCACTTCGCCCCAGAGACTTACGCTGCCTGTGGACCGGTCTTGCAGGGTGGGGCCCTTCACGCGCATTTCGACCTGTTTTTTCAGGAAATCCTGCACCGGAGCAGCCCCGAGAAGCTTCATGAACGGCCGGCCGAGCCGCATGGCGGCGATCACCGGTTTTGGCATTGGGATATAAACCGCAATATTCGGGATTCCCGTGGAAACATATGCCGTGGAGACGTCCCCCCACGGGATTGTCACGCACGACCGCACACGGCCGCCCAGAGGGATGTCGCGGGATTTCCACGCCGTCGGGACCTCCGTGAGTTTTCCATTGATGCGGACCTTGCCTCCCCGGGGGGCGTTTTCGACAACGGTTTTCATGGTGCCGGGGCTGATTTTCGGCAGGCCAGAGAAGGCCAGTTCCAGGCTCACCGCGCCGGGCAGCGCCTTCGCCAGTGTCGCGGCCAGGCAGTCGGACGGCACCACGTCGAACCCGACGCCGGGCATCTGCGCGATGCCGGCGGCCTTCGCCTCCGCCGAGCGGGAGAAGACCGACTCAAACACGTCTATCTCGCCCGTAATGTCCATGTAGTGAACTTTCGCCCTGAGGCAGGCGTCAATCATCGGGCGGCTCGTTGCGGAAAACGGCCCCGCACAGTGCAGCACCGCCGTCATCCCGGCTAGTCCCTTCACAGCCTCATCCACAGGCGTGAGCGGAAAGGCGCGCCATTCCAGGCCGAGCTTTTCCGCCAGCGGGCGGATCTTTTCCGGTGACCGGCCCGCGAGCACGGGCTTCAAACCCTCCTTCGCGGCCCGCTCGGCGGCGAGTTCGCCCGTGTAGCCGTTCGCGCCGTAGATCATCCACGGAGCGTCCGTCTGTTTTTCTGCATTTTTCCGTGTTGCCATGTTTTGGAACTCCCCGCCAAAGGCCTACTGCCAAACGGCGGCGCATGCAAAACGGCGGTTTTTCATGGGAGAAGGTCCACCGGGATCAGCGGTCGCGGAAAAGTTTTCCGTAGCCTAGGATGGTCCGGGCTGTGGGGAGCTTGCTCCGGCCCGATTTCAGCTCGTAGCGGTAGCTCACCGGCACCTCCGAGACACGGGCACCCGCTGAAAGCATCTCCACGAGCAGCTCCGCATTCGCCTCGAAGCCGTCCAACCGGACCCCGGAGGGCCGGACCAGCCGGAAGGCGGAGGCCCGGTAGGCACGGGAAAAGATCGTGAAATCGGTGACGGGGCCCTGCGGAGTTTTCCCGTACCGGGCCGCAAGCATCCGGTTCGAGACAAAACTCTGGAGCCGCCGCCGCACGGGGAACCCGGTCACGCGGGAGCCCTCCAGGTAGCGGCCCGCCACACAGACATCGCTTCCCGTGGCGAGTTTATCCAGCGCCGGGGGGATAAATGACGGGTCGCAGGTGCCGTCCCCTTCCGTGAAAATCACCGCGTCATCGGCAGGAAGTGCCGCCCCGAAGGCCACCAGTTCCCGGATCACCGCCCCGATTCCCCGGTGGGGGAAGGAGAGCACCCGGACGGGCAGGGCTTTTCCGAGCTTTTCGGCCTCCTCCCGGGTGCCGTCCGTGGAGCCGTCGTCGAACAGAACGATTTCCCAGGGCCGCCCGCACCGGTCGAGCACGGCAGCCGTTTCCGTGATGAACCGTGCGACGGAGCACGCCTCGTTGAAGACCGGCGCGGTACAATGGATGTGGGCTGGAAAGGGCACGGGATATGGGCTCCGGCGGCTTGGAAAGCGCGGGGTTCAGGATAGTATACGGGGGCCTTTATGCACATTCTCATCACCGGCGGAGCGGGTTTTATCGGGTCGGCGCTGGCGCGCCACCTTGCGGCGGCGGGCCACACGGTCACGGCCGTGGACAACCACTCGCGGCAACGGCTGCTGGCGATCGGCACGGTTCCCCCCGCGAACGGCAAGACCGAGGCCGCGAAGGCGGCGGCCGGGACGCCGGATATGGACCGCTGGCGCGGCCTCGAAAAAAACTGCCGGTGCGTGGACGGCGACATCAACGACGCCCCGGAGCTTTTTACCGGGCTCCCCAGGATCGACGCCGTGGTCCACTGCGCCGGACAGGTCGGTATCGCGTCGAGCCTCGCCGACCCGGCCGAGGACGCCCGGAACAACATCACCGGCACGGTGCAGCTTCTGGAGGCTCTCCGGCGGCGTGGCGAACGGCCGCCCGTGGTCTTCTTCTCCAGCAACAAGGTTTATGGTGACGCCGTGAACCGGCTCGCGGCGCCGGCACAGGGGCGCGAGGCAGCGCTGCTCACGGACCCATGGGCGGACGGGATCTCCGAGACGTTCCCTGCGGCCGAGGACGGCCTCACCCCCTATGGCTGCTCCAAGCGGGCGGCCGAACTCTACCTGCTCGATGCCGCCCGGCGGGAGCGGTTCCCGGCCTATATTCTCCGCTGCTCGTGTATCTACGGCCCCGGCCAGTCGGGCGCGGAGGACCAGGGGTGGGTTAGCCATGTGATCCGGCGGCGGGCGGCCGGAGGGACAGTCAGGGTGTTTGGCGACGGACGTCAGACGCGCGACCTCCTCTATATAGATGACCTTGCGGACCTCGTGGCCCGGCTCGTGCCCGGCGCGGTGCCGGGGCCAGATGATGACCGGCCCCTGCACGGAATGGCGCTCCACGCTGGTCACTCCGGAGCCCGGACCCGCCTTTGGCCGGACATTCGTGGAGGCGCTCGCCGGGCAGTTCGGGCAGGCGGCCATCATCGGGGAAAGCGACCCGTCGGAAGGCGGAAGAATCTCGCGCGAGGCGCTCGGTATCGGCGTCAAGGTGGAGTTCATTCCGGCAGGGTCCCCCGGCCGGGGCTATCTGGAAGCGACACTTTATGACCTGTGCCGTCTGGTACTCCTCGACCATTCATCGGAACTCGTGGCTGAAGGGGTAAGTCCCCCGGCAGCGGCCGCGGCCGTCCGGTCGAACCTGAACCGGCTGCTGCCGCCATCCTACCGGGCACCGGTGGTGGAGGTAACCGGCTACGGCCCCTTGGAAGGAGCCCCGGCGGAACTGGCAACCGCCTTCCGGAGCCAGATCCGGAATCTTGCAGCCGCCGAGAGCGACATCCTCTACCGGGAAACTGAGCTGGTGAAACTCCGGCTTTCTGGTTCTGGAAAGGCGGAGCCGCCAACGGCCCCGCCGGTGGCAGTCATCAGGCTGTCAGTCCGTACGGGAAGAAACGGGGAAAAGTTCGTCGCGTGGCTGGACCGGGAAAGTCCGCAACCGGGAAGCGAGACGCTGGAAGCGGAAAGCGCGGGCCAGCTCGCCATTGATGTGATGGACCGGTTCCGCCGCCTCGCCTGGGCACAGCAGTAACGCAGGAATTGTTCAGGGAAAAACGAAGTCGCTGTCGCGGAACTCGCCGCCCTGCGACTCGCAGTCGTCTTCCTCGGTCTGGAAGTTGTCCTCTGACTCGTAGTCTTCGAGGTACAGGATCACCCGGGTGATCGTCAGGTCGAGGTCGAACTGGAACATATCCTCGGTGAGAGTGCAGGACCGCTGCGCGGAAGCGGCATCCGCGCAGTTTTCACCGGGACTGTAGACACCCCCTGCGACCGTACAGGCAGTATCCTCCTCCCGGTGCAGGTCCGCCTTGTCAGGGGCGGAAAGTTCCAGGTCGATCCGGATCTCTGTGCAGATATTCCCGATGGCATCAAGGCAGCTGCCGAGCAACCTCACGCCGCCCGGAAGCCGGTTACAGGATGCCGTGGGGAACACAACCGCCGACAGAACCAACAGAGAGAGGAAGCGCCGGTTCATGGGTAGTCCAGGTCTCCTTCAAGTCCGCTGCAGGCCGCCTCAATGGTTTCCGAGTCGTCCAGCCCCCAGTCCGGCGACCTCCAGACGGTCACCCGGACCACCCCCGGCGTGGGAATCATCCGGCTGCACACAGCGAACCGGTCTTTGGCCGGACAGGCGAGCAGCGGGTCATACAGGCCACCCAGAGTCTCGCATTCAGGCTTCAATACCGATTCACAGGTGCCGAGAAGCTGCTCTTCAAGACCCCGGGCTGCGTCAAACCCCTCGCAGGTGCCATTGGAAATCACGCGGCACCCGCAGCCGATGGTGCCGATAGGGGCAGGCGATTCGCCGCAGGCAAAGAATCCCGCGCCAAGCAGAACGAGAATGGAAAGATACAGGTGGTTCATGGGAATCGCAGTGCCCGCGTTCAGGGGGTGCAGACGAGATCCGGCGCGGCAAAGGTCCCGCCGCCTGACTCGCAACCGGTCTGGAGTGTGCACAGGTCACCGTCGTCCAGGTCAGGGTCATACCAGGCGGTGGTGAAATCGATCCCTTCGTCCACAAGCACACAGGTTGCCCGGCGCGCCTCCGTGGAACAGGTCTCCGATGCGATCCCGCCATTGGCCGCGCATTCAAGCTGCATGGCGTTGATCCGTTCATTCAGGTCGAACCCGGCCGGCAACTCCTCCCCCGTGAGGTCATAATCCCACTGCTGGCAGACCAGTTCCACAGTGCAGGCGGTACTGGCGGCGAGCGGCGGATTGCCGCCGCAGGAGACAGACGCCAGCAATATCACCAGTGTTCCGGGGCCCCCCAGGAGCCTTGTCAATACGGATTTCATAGACAGATAGGATACCACTCCGGGGGCCGGTGGCCAGACTCCCCGCTGGAAAGTTTTGATAAGCCATTGTTCACTGGCAATACCCGCAAAAGGCCGGTCCTGCCGCGCAAAAGACGAAGGGGTGCCTTGCGGCACCCCTTCGTTCAGGAGTTTTTCCTTTTCAGGAATTACTCTGCGGCAGTGTAGGTGGTCGTGAAGATGTAGGCATCGTCACCCGGATCATCGCTGTTGTCCAGCGTGTCGCAGACGTCTTCCGCATCAGCCGACTCAACCTCATTGGCGTCGGTCGTGATCACGTCACCCGACACACTGGTGATCGTCACCAGAGCGTCCTCATCCTCTTCACCTTCCGCTGCGTCGGGGTTCACTTCGATCGTCACCGAGCAGGTGCCCACGGCAGTACCCTCGAGGTCACCCGGGCAAACTTCGTCACTGGACGGGGACGCGTCGGTCACGCCGATCAGGAAGCAGCCCGCCACGGCAGCGGCCTCATCAAGACCTTCCGTGCTCTCGCTCGGCAGCCCTTCCAGCAGGTCGTTAGCCTCGTAGGCCACTTCAACATTCGCGCAAGCCTCAGAGTCGCCCATGATGAAGGTGTTGCTGCCGAAGCAGGTACGCGTGAGAACGCCGCCGCCATCGCTACCGCAGGCAGCCGCGAATGAGAGGCCGGAGGCGGCCAGAACCGTGTAAAGTTTCTTGCTTGAGAACATGTTTTGTTTTCTCCTATTAAGGTTGTTTTTCGCCAAGTCCAAGGCGTTGTGGATGCGAAGATACAGAATCAGCAGAGATGAATCAAGAAAAATCTGAAATTAATCTGCAACCCGTTGGAAGGACTGAAGAAAACGGCCAAAATCCGGTAACTGTGCGTAATATCACATAAAATCTGGATTAGCCGCGTTCGAAATGACCCGACCTCCACCAGCCTGAAGAAAACAGTCGGCACTCCCACATCCCCGGCCTTCTCCGTCAGTGTGCGCCCCTGGCGGCGAGCCACCGTTCGGCGTCAATGGCTGCCATGCAGCCCGTACCGGCAGCCGTCACCGCCTGGCGGTAGACGTGATCAGCGGCATCGCCGGCGGCGAAAATGCCATCAACGGTCGTATAGGTCGTGCCCGGCTTCACCCTGATATAACCGCTCGGGTCCATCTCCAGCAGCCCCTTCAGGAAAGCGGTGTTCGGCTGGTGGCCAATGGCAATGAAGGCTCCATGCACCGCGAGGTCCTTTGTCTTCCCCGTGGGCAGGTGCCGGAGCCGCACACCGGTGAGCCCCGGCTTACCGGGACCGGGCTCGCCCAGGAACTCCGCCACTTCCGAATCCAGTTCGAACCGGATCTTCGGATTTTTTTGCGAACGTTCCACCATGATTTTCGAGGCACGGAACTCCTGCCGGCGGTGCACCAGCGTCACAGACGAGCACATCTGCGTGAGATAGTTCGCCTCCTCCATGGCCGTGTCGCCTCCGCCCACGACAATCACATCCTTGCCCTTGTAGAAGAACCCGTCACAGGTGGCGCAGGCAGATATGCCGTAACCGAACAGCCGCTTCTCGCTCTCGGTGCCGAGCAGTTTCGCCGACGCCCCCGTGGCGATGATGACTGCGGAAGCCTCCACCGTTCCGCCGTCATGGACGACACGGAACGGCCCTCCGGCCTTCCCCTCGACGGTGTTCACCGTTCCGGTGAGAATCCGAGTCCCGAACCGTTCGGCCTGCGCGCGGAACTCCGTCATGAGTTCCGGGCCAGTGACGCCTTTGGGGAAGCCGGGGTAGTTCTCCACCTCGGTCGTGATCGTGAGCTGTCCGCCGGGCTGGATGCCTTCCACCATGAGCGGGCCCAGATTGGCGCGGGCCGCATAGATGGCTGCGGTGTATCCGGCAGGGCCGCTTCCGATGATAACGACTTTCTCGCGCTCAGACATGGCAAACAGTTTCCTTTCAGGCTTTCACGGGCAGACCCTTTTGTTTTGTCCATTCCCGGCCATCTGACAAGGCGGGGATACCCACCTGTCTTTTCCACAACAACCACGTTAGCCCGCCCGCGGTTTAGGTTGTATGTTCCCGTGGCACCATGCTTCCAGAGCCCCACCATCCCTATCCCCTGAAACCCCTCACGACGGGGGGCATCCTCGCACGGAGCCTTGGAATCTATCTGGACAACCTGTGGCTCCTCACCGGCATTGCACTCTGCTGCACGGCCCCCGATGCGCTGCTCCGGTTCATTGCCCGCTGGCAGCTCGCCTCGCCAGCGACGGAAACCAGCGAGATCGTCCGTGTGGCCTGGCAACCGCCGGTTGACATCATGAACCGGCTGGCCGAACTGGCAGCAAGACTCTCCGGACCCGCCTGGCAGGGCCCCTTCACGACCGTCATCGAGTGGGGTCTCCGGCCCGTGGCAATCGGCGCCCTGTTCGTGGCCCTCGAATCCGTTATCCGGGGCCATGACTGCACCGTGACCGAAGCCTTTACCCGGACCCGGGGCCGCAGGCTCACACTGATCGGAACCCACCTCCTCGTCATGCTGATGATCTATGCCGCGGCCATCGCCGGGGTGGCGCTCGCGGCGGTGCCGGGAGTCGCCCTCATAGCCGTCACCGGGTTTTCACTTGGCGATCTCGCCGGGATGTTCCTGCTGCTCATTCTGGCTGTCCCGATCCTGCTTCTCATGGCGGCAATCCCGCCGGTAATCGTTTTCCTGAGAACCGTATTCGCCCTGTGCGCTGCGGCGGTCGAAAAGCAGGGCGCAGCCGATGCCATCGGCCGGAGCTGGAGGCTTTTCAGGAGCCCTGTTGCGGCCGGATTCTTCCGCAGCCACGAATGGCGGCTCACCATCATCCTGACGGTTACCGGCATCGTCGCCACCTTTGCCGCCCTTGCCTCTGCCGTCCCGCAGGTGGCGGATTTTCTCACACGGGGCGGACCCTTGCTTGGGGATACCCTTGGAGGGTTCGGCCTGCCGGAGATCCCCTCCGTGAGCATCCCGCCGTGGACTCTCTATCTGTTTTTCGGAATTGAATCCCTTTTCCCTGCACTGGCGATTATCGCCATTGCCGTCCCGGTGCATACCTACTTCACGGATTTCCGTGTGCGCCTGGAGGGTTATCCAATGGCGCATCCGGCGCCAGAAAGCCCGCCAGTCTCGTCCGCTACTCCGGAGAAAAGGCACTATCTCGACTGATCTGGCATACTTCAAGGAGACATCCCGGTGCCTCAGCCCATTGAGTTCACAACCTCCGACGGCCGCGTCCTGAAGGGCGACCTTCATGAACCCTCCGGCCCTGCCCTTGCCACCATCTTTGCCGGTCATGCCATGATGGCGAACCGCCGGAGCCTCGATAAACCCGCAGGTGAGGGGCTCGTCTCCACGCTCGTCCGTGCCGGATTCCGCGTGGCCGCCGTAGACATGCGCGGGCACGGCGAAAGTGCGCCGCTTCCCTCCGAAGGCGCCCAATATTCCTATGATGACATCGTGACGAAGGACGTTCCGGCGGTGGTCCGCGGGCTCGCGGAAAGATTTCCCGGCAAGCAGGTGGTTCTGGGCCATTCGCTGGTGGGGCATGCGACGCTCGCCTGGCTTGGAACCCCGGATGCCGGGGGCACCGGGGGCCTCACGGCGCTTGTGGCCTATGCGCCGAACGCCTGGCTGAAAAGTTGCGAGCCGGACGAAAAACGATGGGCGACGAAGAAGGCCCAGCTTGGCATGTGGGCCCAGATGGCCCGCCAGACCGGCTACTTCGCGGCAAAAAAGATGAAGATCGGCAGCGACGACGTGTCAGGCCCCTACATCCGCCAGTTCGAGCAGTGGGGGAACGAGGACCGCTGGGTCTCCCTGGACGGGCATGACTACCGGAAAGGACTTGGAAACATCCGGATTCCCGTGCTCGTTCCGGCGGGCGCGGGCGACAAGCTCCTCTGTGTGCCCGAATGCTGCGAACGATTCCTCGCGCCGCTTCCCCGCGAACGGCTCACCTTCTGGACCGTCTCGGAGGGAAACGGCTTCGGCTTCAGCCCCGATCACATGCCGATGGTCACGGACCCGAGATCACGAATCCTCTGGGAGCGCACAGCGGACTGGATCCGCCAGCGTGTGAGCTGACCCGCGAGACCCCGTCAGCGTCCCTTATAGACCGGTTTCCGTTTCTGCATGAACGCCATGACCGCTTCGCCAAGATCGTCGGACATGACAAAGGCCGAGTTCCAGACCCCCACGTATTTGAGGCCGTCACGGATGGACTTGTCCTCTCCGTAGGCAAGGACGTTTTTCACGCCCTTCAGTACAAGCGGGGAGTTGTCGGCGATCTCCGCCGCAAGGGCATGGGCCGCCTTGATGACCGCTTCCCGGTCCTCGTAGATATCATTGACGAGCCCGATCTCCTTCGCCCGGCTGGCGTCAATGTCCTTGCCCGTGTAGGCAAGTTCCGCCATATGCCCCTTGCTGATGATCTTTGGAAGCCGCTGGAGTGTGCCCACATCAGCGACAATGCCAATCTTTGTCTCCCGCACCGATATTTTCGCATCCTTCGAGGCGAGCCGGATGTCGCACGCGGACGTCAGATCCACACCTCCGCCAATGCACCAGCCGTGAATGGCCGCCACTGTGGGCAGAGCAAAGTCAGCCACCGAGGAGATGGCTCCCTGAAGCCGGTCAATCTCGTCGAGCAGCAGCATACGGGTCTGGGCCTGGCTCATGCCCGGTTTCGGCTGGAGCGTCCCCATCATGCTTTTCAGGTCCAGTCCCACGGTAAAAGCCGGTCCTTCGGCGGCGATCACCGCTGCCCGGACCTCCGGATCCTTCGACAGGGAGTTCATCACCTGGGGAAGCTGCTCCCAGAACTCCGGCCCCATGGCGTTGCGTTTTTCCGGATTGCAGAGCCAGACGGTGGCCACATGACCGGACTTCTCCGAGCGGACGACCGTTTTCGTTCCTTCAGACATTCGTGAACCTTCCCTTCGGCCGCTGATGGCGGCACAAGACACTGACGCACGCGTCAATTAGGATATATGCGCCCATGAGCCAAGTCCCGGAACCTGTGAACAATCACCACCTGGCGCGGCAGAGGCTGCTGGATGGCCTGCGCGACGTGAACCTGCGCCGCAGGCGGCTGATGCTGTTTACCCTTCCGCACCTCACGGTCGGGTTTGTGATGTTTCCCGCCTTCATGATCGGCTTCTTCACCAACGAGTTCTACGCGGAAAATTTCCACCGCTTTCTCGTACCTATTGCCATCATCGGCGGTGTGGCCGCCGCGGTGGCCATTCCGCTCACATTCTGGCTGGTCAGGTCGCTCAGCCTGCTGATACGGGAAACCGAGGCTGGCAGGCTGCCGAATGACGAAAAACTCCGGTGGTGCTGGAATGAAGCCTGTCTCGGCCCCCGTCGCGGCATGTTTATCGCGGGCGGCGGGGCCCTGAGCTGCGGCCTGGCGGTAAATATTTCCGGCCATCAGCTGGGACTTTTCACCCGCGGGGAACTGGTCCACTCCATCGAGATCATCCTGCCGTTCGTCATGACGGCCATGCTGTTCGTCTATCTGACGGCCTATCTCACGGCGCTGCCGGTAGCGACTCCGCTCGCCAACTATTTCCGGGAAACCTGGTCCGGAAGGAGAATCGGCCTCACGACCCGCATCTGGATCCTTTCGCTCTTCGGCGTTGCACTTTCGGTGACGCTGATCTCGGTGCTCATGTTCCAGCTCGGGGGGCTCGGCATGATGAAGACTGCCGAACAGGACCTCATCGCCTGGATGACTGCCCAGCCGGAGCTGGACGGCCGGGAACTGACCTTTCCGGACGGACGCCACCTGTCACCTGTGAAGGCAACACCAGACGGAAAGCTTTCATCCGGCGCGGGTGTGGATACTGCCCTCTTCTCCCAGCGGCTCCGGTCGCCAGACCCGGTCGTTGGCTACTACGACGAAGCCGCCGATATCCTCGTGGCCCTGGTTAGGCAGCCGGACGGCACCTTCCAGGGAGTGCAGCTTTCGCCAATCCTTCCCCGGAAATGGGAGGCAAACCTGACCAGCGGCACTCTTATCATCCTCTCCGTCGTCGTCATGTACGGAGTCGTGGTGGCAATCCTTTTTGCGAAAGTGATCGTGGCTCCGGTACGGCTGGCTGCAGTGCAGGTCGAAAGGGTCGCCCAGGGAGATCTTGCGGACCTGCGGCTCGTTCCCCTCGACGACGAGATCGGGGAACTCCTGGAACGGTTCGACCAGATGGCCATGAACCTGCGAAGTGTCGTCAAAAGCCTGCAGATGGCAGTGGAGAAGCAGAAAGAGTCAGTAAAGCAGATATCCACCAGCACAAACTACCACGCCGATGGATCAGAACGGCTGCGGGTAGAAACGACGGAGATCGTGGCTACGATCAAGAACGTGGTAGGTTCGGCTCAGGCACTTTCAGAACGGTCCGCCGCGAGCGCCACACGGGCAGAGGATACCCGCCGCCGCGCGCTCTCCCTGGACCGTGCCGTGCAGGAAAGCGAAAGCGAGGTGGACCAGATGCACATGGCTGTCGCTACCAGCCGGGACCTTTCAGCACGCCTTGAGGAACGGTCACGGCAGATTGCCGACCTTGTGGGCACGATACGCTCGGTAGCGTCACAGACGAATCTGCTGGCACTGAACGCGGCCATCGAGGCAGCCCGGGCTGGAGAACACGGCCGCGGGTTCGAAGTGGTGGCCGCCGAGGTGCGCAAGCTGGCCGACCAGTCCCGTCAGCAATCCGACGACGTTGACCGGACGGTAAGCGAAGTACGGAACGATCTCTCCCGCACGGCCGAGACTCTGGAAATGATCCGCGGAAAAGTCGAGCAGTTCCGGGTGGTCTTTGCGAACACGCGCGAGGAACTAAGGGCCATAGGTGAAAGCGTGAGCCAGATGCAGGATCTTATGAGTTCCAACGCCCACGAAACCGGTGCCCAGGCGGAGGAAACCGCCCGGATCCTTACGGCTGCCTCCGATATCCGGAAACTGGTCCATGCCAATGCCGCCGCGAGCAAGCTCATCGCGCAAACGGCGGAGAATCTCCATCAGGTGTCGGAGAACCTTCAGTCCAGCATCCGGCAGTTCCGGCTTTAATCCCAAAAAGGCAGCGGCGGGGAGGATTCCCCGCCGCCAGCCGGTTCCAGACCCTCTCAGCGGATCAGGCTTCTGCCCAGTTCCGGATATTGGCCTCGGTGCCGTCGGCGCTCGTCCAGGTGGCTTCCTTCATTCCCTTGATGTTCTGGGTGGAAGCGGCGCGCACGAACGAGAAGTCGATGCCGGTGGTCACCCGGAGCGTCTTCTCCAGCACACCGCCGATAAAGGATCCCACAGGGCTTTCGAAGAACTCTACCGTGTCGCGGAAGTTCTTTACCGTGGGGTTGTTCTGCACCTCCTCACGGTCATTGAACCGGCGGAGCCGCTTCATCACTTCCTTCATCTGGTGGTTCGTCGGGTCAACGGCCTGCATCGGGCGGAAGAACACGTCGTTGAAGAACGGCGGGCCCCAGCTCAACACGCCCCAGAACTCGGGCCGTAGCATGGCGTTTTTCTTTTCCTGGCCCTCAGCGCGCTTGGCCTTGTTCCTGGAGAAATACTCCGTCATGAAAAAGTCCATGGCGATGTGGCGGCTTTCGTCCTGGTTGATCCGCTCCACAACCTCGCGGGAAAGCGGATCATCCACGTATTCATTCAGGCCGCGAAGCAGAGCGATATCGAGAATCAGTTCGCCGCCCAGGATAAACGAAGTGGCGAACGCCGGGTTCATCGTCTTCACCGAACGGACGAAGGACGGGATGAACCGGAGCATCCACTGGTTCGGCGTATAGAAACGGTAGTTGTGGACATTGAAGTAGTCGGCCAGCTGTG
Source organism: uncultured bacterium (assembly GCA_964606035.1). GTDB lineage: Bacteria > JAGRBM01 > JAGRBM01 > JAGRBM01 > JAHCIT01 > CAZMGV01. The sequence goes on from CAZSFB010000028.1 coordinate 12,646, forward strand.
CGGCAGCCCGGCTGTGACGGACCTCATCCAGATAGCAGAACCAGAAGATTTTCTTGAGGCGCGGGTCTTCCATCCGTTCATGGAGCGAGAGAAACAGGGCACCCGCGAGCCGCTCGATATAGGACATGTCGGTATAATACTGGCAGACCTGCATCTCCTTCTCTTTCGAGAGCGGAATGGGCTTCTGGTTCCAGTCGAACGAGTTCACGTCCCACTGGCCGCGTTCACACTTTTCCACCATCTTGTCCAGGTCCATCGCCATGAGTTCAGTTCTCCTGTTGTGCTGCGTCATTTCATGATGACGCTCATGTCACTTGCCTATTATGGAGCCCCGGCGGGCCGGGGTAAACTCCAATTTGAACACCGGGTCTTTATCTCGACCGACCATTCGGTCGAAATGGATATGTAACTGACAGCCCGGTCAGTGGCAAGGCCGCGTCAAAACTGACTTTAATCAGTCAGGAAGTATCGTTTAACCGCAGCCTTGACCACTTTACCAAGGGCGTTGCGGGGCAGCGCGTCAACCTGGAGGTATCTGGACGGAACCTTGTAATGGGCCAGATGCTCACGGGCAAAGTTGCGGAGCAATTCCTCATCAAAGGCTTTCCCCGGCCGGGTTACCACCAGTGCGGCTCCGCTTTCACCCCACTTCGGGTCAGGAATCCCGGTCACCGCCACTTCAAGTACAGATTCATGTCCTGACAGAACCCGCTCTACCTCCGCCGGGTACACGTTCTCGCCACCGGTGATGTACATCTCCTTGCGGCGGCCCACGATATAAAGGAAGCCATCCTTGTCCAGACGCCCCAGATCTCCCGTATGGAAAAATCCGTTGCGGATTGCCTGCGCTGTTTCGTCGGCCCGGTTCAGATAACCGGAAAACATCCCCGGTCCCTTTACTGTGATCTCGCCAATTTCGCCCGGCGGGACCTCCACGCCGGATTCATCCACGAGTTTCATCTCCCAATTCGGAACAAGTCGCCCCACCGACGCCGGACGGTCCCGCACCTCGCCATGCCGCATGCAGGAGATCATGTTCGTCTCGGTTGTTCCGTAACCCTGCCTGAGCGGAATCCCCCGGGATTCATATGCCTCCACGAGCGGCGCCGGGGCGGCCGCACCCGCCACGTACAGGAATCTCAGGTGTCTGGGCAGGTGCCGGTCCAGCGCCCCGGTCTGGAGAAGCTGTTCCATCATCGTCGGCACCGAGAAGGTAATTGTCACCCGGTGGCGCGAGAGAGTTTCCAGATAAAGTTCCGGGTCGAACCGGTCGAGAAGCACTGCCGTGCCGCCCGCGGCAAGCACCGGATGGAACTGCGTGAACAGCGCGCCGGTATGGAAAAGGGGCGTTGCCAGCAGCGCAATATCCCCCCCGGTCATCCCGAATACCTCCACGGCGTTTTTCGTGTTCCACCAGATGCGCCGGTGGCTGCAGATGGCCGCCTTTGGACGGCCGGTGGTTCCGGAGGTGTAAAAAAGTCCCGCCGCAGATTCCGGGGCCCTTGCAGCTTCGCCGGCCGGGGAAATGCCGGTCATCCCTTCCCCCCGGGCGAAATCAGCCTCAACGACCGGGACCTCCCCCGGCACGGCTCTGACGGCCTCCGAAAAGGCCGCGTCGGCGATTACCAGTTTCGGACAACTGTCCTTCAGGGCATAGGTTACTTCATCGGGTGCCCACCGGTAGTTGAGCGGCACAAACACGAAACCGCCCTCCGAACAGGCCAGGTATGCCGTCAGGAACGGAATTGAATTGACACCGAAGAAGGCAATCCGGTCACCCGGGACAAGTCCCCGGCGGCGGAATGCCTCCGAAAGCCCATGAACCCGGTCATGCCAGTCCCCCCAGGAGATCCGCTGTCCACCATGTGCAGCATCCACCAGCACGGTCTTGAGCGGTGTCCGGGCGGCGTGAAATGCCAGCCAGTCGTGCAGGTACCTCGTATCGGGTGGAAGCGGCATGGGGCGATTCTGTTACAACATGCCGGACTGGCCGCCAACCGCGGAACTTCGACGGAACTGTGCAAAGGAAACGGTCACTACCGTTGTACAACGAATCAAATTGACCCTTAAGAAGATCAACGTTAGTTTTTGTCCAAACCACCACACTCGCAGCGATGCGAGACAACACAAGGAGTCCCACAGCATGAATTTCCGTTCCAAACTTACAGGTCTCGGACTGTTCGC
>CAZSFB010000029.1:0-14547 GCA_964606035.1 uncultured bacterium
AGGGCGGCAGGGAAACCGGCGCCGATTTGCCGTCAGAGACCGAGATGGAGATGTTCGGATAGATACCGATGTCATCGTCCGTCGGAATCCCGGAGAGGCTTCCCCATTCCCGGTTGAACTGCATCCACTCCGGCTGGTTGGCGACAAAAAACTGGAGCCGGTCATTGTCGGGATCGGTGACCGACGGGAGAAAGACAAAATCCTCGCCTGAACGTACCCGTGTGCCGGGAGTGCCACTGATCCTGGGCGGCCGGTTAGTCGAGGTCAGCAGTATCAGCGGGGCACTTTCCGGATTGAAACGTGTTTCCGAACAGACGGGGGCGGGCCAGTCGTTGCCGGCGGCAACAGCCTTGACCGGCGCCAGGAACGCTGCGACCAGAATCAGGATGGTCCAGCTCCGTTTCATCAGGCTGTATTCCCCAGCGTGTGGTTTTCGAGGATGAAGCTGGCCAGTTCAGTGGCGTTCAGGGCCTTGCTGTAGAGGTACCCCTGAATCCGGTTGCAGCCGTTCTTTTCGAGCCATTCCATCTGTCCAAGCGTCTCGACCCCTTCGGCAACGACCGAGAGATTCAGGTTGTGGGCCATGTCGATGATGGACCTGACGATGGTCTGGTTCTCCGCGCTGGTTTCGAGGCCACGGATGAAGGAGGCGTCGATTTTCAGCTCGTCGATGGGGAACCGCGTGAGGTAGTTGAACGAGGAGTAACCGGTTCCGAAATCGTCAATGGAAATCCATGCACCGAGCGCCTTGAGGGCTTTCAGGACCGCCATCGTGTAGGTCACCTGCCGCATGGCGCTGCCCTCGGTGATTTCGAATCCGAGGAAACGGCCTTCTACCTGGTACCGTTCCAGCCGGGACGTGATCCACCGGAGCAGGTCGCGCTCGTGAAACTCGCGGGCGGTGAGGTTCATGGCGATTCTTCCGACATCTATATTGCCCGCATGCCAGTCGCGAACCTGCTTGCAGACGGTTTCGATGGACCAGTCGCAGAGCGTGAGAATAAGACCGTTGTCTTCGGCGATAGGAATGAAGTCACCGGGCGATACGGGGCCCAGTTCGGGGTCGGTCCAGCGGGCAAGGGCTTCCACGTGGGCGATCCGGCGGGTTTTCAGGTCGTAAACCGGCTGATAGTGAAGCTCGATTTCGTTGCGCTTGATGGCCTGCCGCACCCGGTCCTCGATGTCGAACCGGCCCATCCGCCGCTGCTTCCAGTCAGGCTCGTAAAACATGAACTGGTTGCCACCGGCGCTGGTGGCATGCCGCTCAGCGATGGCGGCATTCTGCACCAGTTCGTCGGCGCTCATCGCGGTATCCATGGTGGCAACGCCGGCGCTCACCGTAGTGAACAGGTCCCGTCCGTCCACGTTCACGGGTTCTGAGAGGACATGGAACAGCCGTTCCACTTCGGCGCGGGCGTGGAAGTCGCCGTCAGGAACCTCTATCAGGAGGGAAAACTCGTCGTCGCCGGTCCGGCCGAGAACCCTGGGAGCCGGTGAAAACAGGCGGAGCCTGTTCGCCACGGACCGCAGGATACTGTCGCCGGTCTCGGTACCGAGAGTCTCCTTGAACGTCCGGAACCGGTCGATGTCCACAACCACGGCGGCGAGCTTTTCCCCTCTTTTCACCGCCAGCGAGTATGAACGTTCCGCATCTGTCTGGAACTGGACGCGGTTCAGGGTTTCCGTGAGGCGGTCGTAGCGGGCCCACCGTTCCAGCTTGGCCTCTGCGAGCCGGATAAAGGAGGTCTCGCGTACGCTGACGATGTGGCTGGGCTCCTTGAGCCCGCGGAGCGTGGTCAGCCGGATCAGGCAGGGTACCCGCGAGCCATCCGGTTTCCGGACCTCGCCGTTGCCCTGCCACATGTTCTGCCCGGGTTTCAGCAGGTGCCCGGATATGACCGGCAGCCCTTCGCCAAGGTACAAAAGCACCTCGCTCGCCGGTGTTCCCTTCAGCTCCTGCTCGTCATACCCGGACAGGATGGAGAAGGACGGATTGACGGAAATGATCTCGCCACGGGCATCGACCACGATCAGGCCGTCCTGGGCCGTGGCCATGACACTCGATGCGACCTTCAGCATCTCCTCGTCATGCTGGATCGTGACACGCATCCGGCTGGTTTCGATTCCGAAGGCGATATCACCGGCCAGTTCCTCGAACACGTCGATATCCGCCGGCTGGAAGCCGCCCGGCTCCCCGGAATAGATGGCGATGTTGCCGAACGGCTCGCCGTCCTTCCGGCACAATGGAGCGGCAACCACTGACCTGAAGCCAAATTCCCTGATCAGATCCCGGGATCGCTCAAAGTCGGGATCGTCCAGCAGGTCCGGGATGATCACGGTTTTCCGTTCACGGAGCGCTGTGATGATACGGCTCCGTGAGTTGGGTGAGTTTCCATCCCAGCTCAGGGGATTCCGCTCGACGTAGCTGCTGCCGGGCCCCGCCTTGGCCACCACCCGGAGTGTCTTTGCCTCATCGTTGTCCCAGTAGCCGATCCACGCCAGCCGGTAGCCGCCGGCGCTGGCGAAGACGTCGCACATCTTCTGGAGCAGTTCTGTCTCGCTCACGGCATGGACAAGCACCTCGTTGCACTGGTGCACGACCCGAAGGTGACGGTTCACCCGGTCCAGGGCTACTTCATACGACATGTCCATCGCGGCGATGAGGCAGGAACGGTCTTCAGGGTCCGGCTGGACTCTCAGCTCCACCGGTATCTGGGCCCCGTTTTTCCTCAATAGGCGGCACTCGATGACAGTATTGGACCTGGCGTTGATTGCTTCATCCAGACGGATCCGGTCGGACTCGGCGAACAGGCCGGAAACCTGCCGGTCAACGAGCTCGGCCGGGGAAAAGCCGGTCATTCGTGCAAACGCCGGATTGGCGGCGATAATCTTTCCTTCATGACAGATAAACAGTCCTGTTGGGGCCTGCTCGAACATCCGGTAGAAAGCCGTGCCGCCTGCTACGGCGCGGCCGGAAAAGACCCCGGACAGCGAGGTGTTGGTCAGTTTCTCGGTGACGGCGGCTGCTTCCTGTTCCCGCCGATACAGGATGTACAGGAAGGCCGCGGAGGCCGCGAGAACGAAGACAACGCCCTTGAGCGTCTGGAGTTTCTGGTGAACTGTCGGATCGCTGCTCAGCAGATCAACGAGTGAATCGCTTGCGAATATCCAGAGCAGGCCAACGATCGCGAACGCGGCGACGGCCAGAATGCTTTTTGCCGAAAGCGGAAAACCGGAATCGGATTCACCCGGCTGTTGTGAAAGTGCACCCAATGTCCCCTGCCTACCTGCACCATCATCAGAGGGCTTTTCTGCCCATTTCACCATTTTCTTCTTTTCAATTGCGATTATTATGATCCCAGTCAGGCAGGATTTCATCTATCTATAAAAATATTGAATTATTATTTAAGGTGGTGACGTGATAAAGACGACGTTATTCCCTTGGTGACGCAATGGATCATGTATCCTTGCTGCTTTTCAGTGCGTCAAATGATAGAAAAACTGTCAGATTGCCAAACATGTTACGGACGGCCCCATGACTGAAAAGCCCGCGCATAGCCACGCCCACGACCGCCGAGAGGACCACCGGGTGCCGGTGTCGCTTCCGGTCAGGATCCACCGGAAAAATGGGGATGATATTCAGGGCACTTCGGTGAACTGGTCCCGGAGCGGGGTTTTTGTAAATACCCCGGCTCAATTTGATACAGGGGAGCGGGTCCAGCTCTCTGTCCGGATACCGGGGGAAAACCGGTTCATCTCGTTTCCCGGAGTCGTGATCCGCCAGATTCCGGAGATCATGGCCGACTTCCGCCACCCTGCGGGTGCGGCCTTTTTTACCGGGGTTCAGCCGCGTGAGGTATCAGCACTGATTGGTGAACTGGCCCGGAACCTGATTCACAGTCCTGAACATCCGGCAGGTGAGCCATTTGACGGAACCGTGATGCTGGTCGAGGGTGGCAAGACCGCCCGGGCGAAACATGGCATGTATCTGGAGACCTGCGGTGCGGAGGTCGCCGAGGCCGATACGCTTGAACAGGCGGAAGCGCTGATCCAGCGGGGACTGCGGCCCAAGGCGGTGGTGATCTTTACACCCTTTGTGCGGGACCGGATCCTCGGCTTCATCGACCGGACCAGGCTCATTACGGGCAGCCAACTGATGCGTTTCGTGGTGGTGTCGGAGCTCGCGCAGGGGACTCCGGAGGCGATTCACCATCATGCACTGCTTGTCCATGCCGGCCCCATCGAGCCAAGGAAGCTGCTCGCACTGATCGTTGTGCTGCTGGGCCATGAGCCCGGACCGGATGCCGGACCGGGAGCGGTCCGGCCCCTTAAAACGTGAGGAATCGGCGCTGCTAACGAAATCCCGGGGATACTGATATCCATCATGGCACATCCATGTTGAGCATCTAGATTATTGCCAGGGAACCCCAGGGAACCGGGACTCCCGGAGGCAGCGCGATGATCAACCTATCCAAGCTCATGTTCGACCTTGAGACGCCGGGGGATTCCCTCCGTTACGGGATCCGGGGGGCGGGTCCGGCCGGGAGCCGGGCGCCCAAAACGGCCTCCGGACGGAAACCGGTCGTGGTATGGAACTGGACCCGGACCTGCAACCTGAAATGCGTCCATTGTTATTCGAATTCCGAAAGCCGGCGGTACGCGGGTGAACTGGATACGGCGCAGGCAAAGGCCGTGATTGACGACCTGGCGGATTTCCAGATTCCCGCATTGCTGCTTTCCGGCGGGGAGCCGCTCACCCGGCCCGACTTCTGGGACCTGGTGGAATATGCAACCGGCAAGGGACTCAAGCTGACGCTCTCCACCAATGGAACACTCATCGACCGGGAGACCGCCACGCGCCTCAAGGCTGCCGGTTTTACCTATATCGGCATATCGCTTGATGGCATCGGCGAAGTGAATGACATGTTCAGGGGCAAGGCGGGTGCCTACGTGGCGGCGGTTGAGGGATTCCGGAACTGCCTTGCCGTCGGGCAGCGGGTGGGACTCAGGCTCACGCTGACCCGGCACAACTACGAGCAGCTTGACGGGATTTTCGATTTTCTCCGCCGTGAAAAGATCGACCGCGCCTGCTTCTACCACCTTGTCTATTCGGGGCGTGGCGGTGGTATCCGCTCGGACGACCTGACCCACGAGGAAACCCGTCATGCGCTGGACCGCATCGCGGAGAAAACCCGGGAACTGGTGGAGAGCGGCCATCCGATCGACATGCTCACGGTGGATAACCACGTGGATGGTGTCTATCTGCTCGGCAAGATCAGGGAGACAGACCCGGCGAGGGCGAAGGAAATCGAGGAGCTGCTGGCCTGGAACGGCGGGAGCCGGTTTTCGTCGGGTGTCGGCATCGGCGATATTGACCCGCTGGGCAATGTCCACGCCGACCAGTTCTGGTCAGATTACACGTTCGGAAATGTGAAGGAACGGAAGTTCTCGGAGATCTGGACCGATCTTTCCGATGAGCTGATGGCAGGACTCCGGGACCAGCCGGGCCGCATCCGCGGCAAATGTTCTGTCTGCAAATGGTACCCCATGTGCGGCGGCGGTCTGCGGGTCCGGGCGCAGCGCGTGTACGGCACCCCCTGGGCGCCTGATCCCGCCTGCTATCTGACCCTGGAAGAGTGCGGGATCACGGAGGCACAGGTAGCGGAGCTGAAAGCCCGTGGCGAATGGTACGATCCGCCGGAGCAGCTCACGGCCCGGTCAGGGCCGCCTGAAACCGGTGCCGTGAGGGCCGAAAGTCCACAGGCTCTCTGACGGCATACCGCTCAGGACCGGTCCCTGGCCAGCATCCACCGGTCGATGATTCCGAGCAGTTCGACGACATCGAATGGCTTGATGAGGTATTCGCTGAAACCGGCGGATAGACCGGCAGAAATGTCGTGACTCATGGCATTGCCGCTCAGGGCAATCACAGGAATCCCGCGTGTGGCAGGGTTGTTGCGAAGCAGCCTGACCGCCTGCACCCCGGTCATTCCCGGCAGGTTCACGTCCATGATAATCAGGTCCGGCTGTCCGCTCTCCGCAAGGCGCAGCCCCTGTTCGGCGTTCGTGGCGAGAGTCATGGAAATGTCCTTGCGGCGCTCCATGATGTTTTTCATCAGCTGCTGGTTTGCGGGGTTGTCCTCGACATAAAGGAGCTTTTTCTCGCCGATCCCCATCAGCCGGGAGCCAGTGGGTTGCAGGCGGCTGGCGGACAATTCTTCCCCCGGCACAGCAGATAACAGATCGACGGAAAACCGGGCGCCGCCACCGGGAATGTTTTCGGCGGTGATTGAGCCCCCCATCAGCTCAACAAGGCGCTTGCTCAGGGCCAGGCCGATTCCCATGCCGTCGATGCCGCTTCCTTCAGCACCCAGGCGATCAAATGGCAGAAACAGTTTCGGCAGCATCTCTGTCGAAATACCCTTGCCAGTGTCGGAAACCGTGATGTGGATTTTCCCGTTGCCGGTGGCCTCGGCCCCTATGGTGACCTTCCCGCCGGCATGGTTGTACTTGATGGCATTGGTCAGCAGATTCAGGAGTATCTGCTTGAGGCGGATCGGGTCGGCAGTCGCGACAGCACGGCTGTTCTCCTCCAGACGGATACTGACTTTTGCCGCCGAGGCAATCTGGCTGGTGGTTGCAATGCACTCCGCAACCAGTTCATTCAGGAGAACGGTCCCCATATTGATCCTGACGCTGCCGTACTCGATTTTGGACAGATCCAGCACGTCGTCAACGAGAGCCAGGAGATGCCGGCCGGACGAGGCGATCTCTTTTGCGCACTTGCGCTGGTCCGTCGTCAGTGACTCATCCAGTTCCAGCAACTGGGTAAATCCGAGTATCGCGGTGAGTGGCGTCCTGAGCTCGTGGCTCATGTGCGACAGGAACTCGGACTTGGCCCGGCTGGCGGTTTCAGCAGCTTCCTTTGCCTTCATCAGTTCCTCGGCCACCTGCTTCCGCTCGGTGATGTCAACGGACATACCGAGCAGATGCGTCGGGGCGCCCGCTTCGTCGAATAGGCCTATCTTCCGGGTGTAAAAATAACGGGTATCACCCGAGCGGGTCAGTACCGGTTCTTCCGGAATATCCGTCACCTTCCCTTCGTTCAACACCTTGCGGTCAAAGGAGGTAAAGAAGTCCGCCTGCTCTTTCGGGAAAAAATCGTAGTCATTTTTGCCGATAAACTGCGCCCGGCTGATTCCCAGTATTTCCTCACCAGTGCGGTTCAGCATCTCGAACCGGAGGTCACTGGCTTTCTTGAGGAAAAGCATGGCGGGCATGTTCTCGATGATGGAACTGAGTAGGTTCTGTGATTTCTGGAGTTCATCCTGTGCGCGTTTTAGTTCCGCCAGATCTTCCAGCGCCTTTTCGGCAATAAGCCGTTCCCGCTCGATCTTCTTCTGCTCGGTCAGGTCCGTGACCACGTTTCCGAAAACCACGGGCTCGCCCATCGTATTGCGGAGGAGGAATATGCTCTGAATGACAGGTACTGTGGTCCCGTCAGCTCTTTTGAGCGGCAGTTCACCGGTCCAGTGGCCGTCCCTCATGACGGATGGAAACGATATTTCGTTCAGCAAAGCCCGGTCGGCGTCCGTAAAAAAGTCATTGATATTGTAATGTTCGAAATCGGTAGTGGGCTCCATGCCCAGAATCCGCTGGAGGGCCGGATTGCCGTAAAGTATCGTCCCATCGACACGGGCCATGCCGACACCCTGGCCGGCCGCCTCGGCAAACTTCTGGAAGGCCTCGACCCGCTCCCGGGCTTCAGCGAGTTGCTGTTCGACAATCACGCGGGCGGTGACGTCCTGCACAGTTCCGATTGACCGGACGGGATTGCCGGCGGCGTCGTAAAAGGTCTCGCACCGCTCGTTGACGTGCTTGATCCGGCCATCGGACATCTGGAGCCGGTGAGTAATGTCATAGGGTATGCGGTTCTTCACCGACTCGGTATAGGCGCTGTTCACAAGGTCCCGGTCATCCGGGTGTACGGTGTTGAGGAATCCTTCGTAGGTGGCCGGGAACCTGTCCTTGTCTATTTCGAAGATCCTGAAGATTTCATCTGACCAGACGAGATGGTTGGTGACAAGGTCCAGCTCCCAGCTTCCGATCCTGGCGAGTCTTTGTGCCTCATCAAGCCGGGTACGTGCTGATTGTGCATCGTCGAGCTGGGCGGCCGCACTCCCATTTCGCCGGTTTCTTCGTGCAGAACGCCAGCCGTAGGCGAGCAGCAGCAGTCCCGGGACGAGCGAAACCAGCAGTACCGGAATGTTGATTCCTGGATTCAATGTCTTGATTCAACCGGCAAGACGGAAAAACTCCGGAGCATTGCGGGTCACACCTTTCAAACGGAAAAGGCCGGGCACGGATGGGAGCGCCTGCGGAACCCGCCATTCAGCCAATCTTGTCAAGCTACAATAAAATGTTCTTCGCGGCGTGGAAACATGCCGAGTGCCCATACGTATGGTCCGTTGTGAAACAACAGTAAGTAAGCTTCAGGAACCAGAGTAAATGGACAAGGTTTATCCATAATTCATCGTGGTGGTTGATATGTGGAACGGGTCCCGGCCGATGCCGAGTGTTGCTGAGGGCAAACGTAGGTCATTCATTATTATTGATGATGACGGAAGTGCGGAGTGAAAGTCCCGGGGCGGCACCACTCAGAACTGACCTGACCAAAGTCATTTGTGCTGAAATCATATCACCCGAGACAACTGTAAAATACGGATTGTACGCCGAGTGTAAAAATCAATTGTAATGATTGTGTACGGAGACGTAGCTGAAAGAGATTTTTCTTGTGACCGCAGAGTGAACCTCATATGGGTGGACAGCGATCTGCAAATCCTTACATCAATGGAGTTCACAAATGAAAAAGGTACTTCTCACGTCAGTCATCCGGCCGTTTGGTGGTCCAGGCGAGGGCGATTCGGTGGGAGCCGAACTTTTCCATGCGCAGGTGACGAGGGCGCAGGGGATTTTCAGTCTCCGGCAGGTCATCCGGTGCTGGGCCATCGACTACCTCGCTGAAAACATCCAGGCGCCATGCACGGTCCTTCACTATCCGTCCGAGCGGGAGTTTATCCGCGAACTGAAATCGGGAAACTATGACTATGTGGGCATCAACTTCGTCGTGGCGACGTTCCACAAGGCGAGGAAAATGTCGGAACTGGTGCGGAAACATGCTCCCGGGGCCAAGGTGATTTTCGGCGGCTATGGAACAGTCCTGCCGGACGACATCATCAAGCCGTATGCCGACCATGTCTGCCGGGAAGAGGGAGTACTGTTCATGCGGCGCCTCCTTGAGGAGCCAGTCGACCGGCCGGTGAATCACCCGTATGCACCGATCCCGTCGGTCCGGATGTATTCCTACCAGCAGCCCAAGCTGGTCGGTCATGTGACGGCGGGCCTTGGATGCCCGAATGGCTGCGATTTCTGCTGCACGTCCCACTTTTTCAAGCGCAAATACGTCCCCTTCTCCCGCACGGGTCGGGAGATTTTCGATGCCATCGTCCGGATGCAGGACGAGGCGGTCGAACGGGGCGACGATCTGGGCGGGTTTATCCTGATTGACGAGGACTTTTTCCTCCAGAAACCCCGCGCCCTGGAGTTCCTCCAGTGTGTGAGGGAAAGCGGCCGGGTCCTGTCGCTGATGGGCTTCGGAAGCGTGAAGGGGCTCTCCCAGTTCACGGCGGATGAAATTGCCGAAATGGGGTTCGAGACCATCTGGACCGCCTTTGAAGGCACGTCATCGGGCTATGGAAAGCTCAAGGGGAAATCCCTCGATGAACTGTATGCCTCCCTGAAAAGCCGGGGAATCAACATCCTGTCGTCAATGATCATCGGCTTCCCGTACCAGGACCGGGAGCAAATCATGAAAGAGTTTGATTACCTGATGAAGCTGGGGCCGTCCCTCTATCAGGTGCTGATCTACTTCGCCTTCCCCGGTACCCCGTTCCACCAGCAGGTGCTTTCGGAAGGCCGTTACCTGCCGCAATACCAGGAAAACCCGGATCTCCGCCGCTGGGACGGATTTGCCATGCATTTCAAGCACCCGAACTTCACGGCCTCCGAACTCGAGGCGTTGCAGAAGGAACTGTTCAGGCAGGACTACCAGCGGCTTGGTCCGTCCATCCTCCGGCTGCTGAAGGTCTGGCAGGAGGGGGCTGAAACCCTGAAAAATTCGGAGAGCCTCCTGCTCAGGACGCGGGCAGAAAAGCTGCGGGAAACCGTGGTCGACTCGCTCCCTGCGGTTACCCCGGCGATCCTGTTCGGACCGACAATGGCATCGAGAAAGGATGCCTTGAGGTTCTTTGTCAGGGTGATCAGGAATGAGGGCGGCCTCTCCCTCAAGAATGCGGTGTTCTCGCTCCTGTCGCCCGTTCTCGCCGTCTGGACCTGGCTCATGCTCAGGCTGGGCCTGTTCCAGCAGCCGGCCCTGTTAAGGGTTGAACACCGGTCAGCAGTCATGGAGACCCGCCAGGAGATCACACGTATCCAGGGCGGATTCCAGGCGTCTCCGGTGAGGGCTTTGGCGGAGGACCTGGTGAATCAGACCACGCACTTCCGGGACGAGGACAGGATACGCCCCAATGCCGGATGGGCAGATGACGCCTCGGTGATTACCCGGGCCGGAGCCGGTGAAACCGCTGCTCTTGTTACAGATGCCCCGGCGAATTGAACCGGTGTCTACGGGTATGTGAACTGTCATATCTGTATTCCCGCCAGCGTGTGAAAAGTGGTCTCCAGGTCAAGAGGAGGCCACGAACATGCCATACGCACAACCCGCGACCGGCGGCTGCCATAACCTGCCACCTGCAGAGGTGATACAGGCGAAAGTGGCCTCGCTCCCGGCAGATCACATTGTGAGGATCATGTATGCCGAGCATGACCGGATACTCGCGATCCTGTCCGATCTGGAGAAGCTGTCCGAGACGGTATACCGCGCCGATCATGCCAGCCGGTACGACATAGATGCCATCGGTGTGCTCGCTTCGCTGCTGATCGAGGCGGAGCCCCATCACAAGCGCGAGGAGGATGTCCTCTTTCCGGAACTTGAGTCGCGTGGTGTTTTCGGCCCGCCCCAGGTCATGCGGTCGGAGCATGTCGAGCTGAGGGAGATGAAAAGGCAGCTCCTGGAGCTGACCAAAACAGGACATCCGGGTGCCGACTTCCAGAAGAACATCCGGATGATTGCCGGTGCAATCGTCAGCAATCTGCGGCTGCATATCCGCAAGGAGAACGAGATCCTGTACCCGCTCGCACTTGTGACGATTGGTGAGCCGGAAGTATGGAAACGGCTGAACCTGGCCAGCAAGGCTATCGGGCCTTGCCACTTCTGATTTTTGAGGGCCTAATGGGGTGACGTGACTGGCACAGACAAAATCCGCGAAGCACTCCGTGGGGTGATGGATCCTGAACTCGGGATCAATGTCGTGGATCTGGGTCTCATCTCGGACATCCGCGCTGTCGAAGGCGGCGTCGAGGTGGATCTGGGAATGACCTCGCCCGCCTGCCCCCTCGGGCCGATGATGAAAAGTGATGCCGAGGTGGCGGTCCGAAGGGTAGTTCCTGACGGCACAGGCGTCACGGTGTTCCTGGTCAGCGATATGAAGTGGGATCCCTCCATGATGTCGGCAGAGGCCAAGGCAAAGCTCGGCTGGAAATGACAGGACCTGCCTCCGAAGCCAGAACCGATGTGGTCCGGCCGGTATTTCGTATCCCGCTGCTTCTTGTCGGCGGAGCCACGATGGTCCTTGCCGTATGGGGCGGACTGAACCGGATCGGCTGGACCGTTCCGGTTCCGGCTCCGTCAGCTGCGGCATCCCACGGCCCCCTGATGATTTCAGGATTTCTAGGGACCCTGATCAGCCTTGAGCGTGCGGTCGGGATCGGGAAACGCTGGGTCTATCTGGCGCCATTGATGGCTGCGCTGTTCTCCGTCCTGACAATGGCCGGATTGCCGGACCTGATGCTGAGCGCCTTGCCGGCAGTGGCGGCGTCACTGGTGCTGAGCGTGGCCTATGCCGATGTCCTTCGCAGGGATCGTGGCAGGCACATGCAGGTGATGGCGCTCGCATCCCTCTGCTGGCTTGCCGGGAACGTGCTTTATGCGGCGGGGTGGCCGGTCTTCCGGGCCGTTCACTGGTGGGCTGCTTTTCTCGTGCTGACCATTGTCGGGGAGAGACTCGAGCTGAACCGTTTCCTCAGGCCCTCGAAGTGGACCTGGCCGCTGTTCGTTTCCGCACTGGTGGCTGTAATGGGCGGGCTTCTTGCCGGAACGGCAAATGCCGAGGCGGGCGACCGGATACTGGGCGCGGGATATGTCGGTCTTTCGGCCTGGCTCGTTCACTATGACATTGCGCGCCATACCATCAGGTCCGATGGCCTTCCGAAGTTCATCGCCGCCTGTCTTCTGACCGGCTTTTTCTGGCTGGCGGTCTCGGGGGGTATCCTGATCATGCACAGTCCCCTGACAGCGGGTCCGTTGTACGATGCGGGACTTCACGCGCTGTTTCTGGGCTTTGTTTTTTCCATGATCTTTGGCCATGCGCCGATCATCTTTCCCGCGATTCTTGAACTGCCAATCCGGTTCCGGAAGCTCGCGTATTTTCCCCTGGTCCTGCTGAACCTGTCCCTGGCACTGCGGATCGCCGGGGACTGTACCGGTGATCCGGAAAACCGGCTCTGGGGCGCATTGATCGGAGCGGCCTCCATTGGGATTTATTTCATCGTCACGCTCAGTTCGCTGAAACCGGCAGAAAGCCGGCAGTAAAAATTCTGTAAATCCCCAGGAAGAACTTTCCGGGTCAGCGATTCCGGACAGGCAGGAGGTGTGACAGCTGTCATACGGCCCTAATGACGCAGATGTCATTTATGGACGAGCAGCATCCCGGGAAATGGATGCGTCGCTCGGTGTCATGGATGTCCAGATGGCTGGGAGATGAAATGGCGACGGTGCAAACACCTGGGCGACGCAAAACCGGACTGAAGTCCTCCGGCCGGGTCCGGCAGGATACGGACTACGACGCGATCGTCATTGGCACTGGCATGGGCGGTTCCGCGTGCGGCGCCATCCTTGCCTCCCACGGTTTCCGGACGCTGATCCTGGAAAAGAACCCCCGTGTGGGCGGTTCCTGCTCCTACTACGAAAAAGACGGGTTTCACGTGGACATGGGTACCCACATGTTCATCCGTGGGAACAAGGGGCCGTTCGGCGAATGCACCCGCCGGCTTGGAATGGGAAAGCCGCTCCGGTTCCGTCACACGAAACGGATGGTCTGGTTCCGTGGAATCAACATGGACCTGAAGTCCCCGCCGGAGCAGTGGATGCTCCCGTATTTCGGACTGGTGGGGCTCTATCAGTCCGGCCTTCCGCTTTCGGCGGTTCCCGTAATGGCGAGAATGTTCTTCGATATCCTTACCATGTCTCCGCGCGAGATCGAGAAGTGGGACCACCGGACCATTGACGAGTTCATGAACCGCTACACCACGGATACGTTCGTGCATGGCGCACTGGGATTTCTGCTCGGACTCTATTTCATCCTGCCGACATGGCAGGCGTCGGCAGGTGAATCCATCTGGAACCTCCAGCATTTCGTGCGGGACAACAACCTCGGCTATCCGGAGGGCGGGGCGGTAGCGATCCCGAAGACCTTCCTGAAAGGAGCCGAGCTTCATGGTGCCCGGATCATGACCGGGGCTCCCGTGAAAAAGGTACTTGTGAACCGGGGCCGCGCCGAAGGAGTACGGCTGAAGGATGGAACCGAGTTCCGCGCGCCGGTCGTCGTGTCTACCTCCTCTGTCAGGGACACCATGTTCGGCATGGCCGGCAGGGAACACCTGACGGACGCCTATATTGAGCGGGTGGAGTCGATCAAGGGCAGTTACATCGCCGTCCAGGCGAAGATCGGCGTCCGGAAAAAGGTCACTGACGTGGGGTGTGTTGTCGGCGGGGCACCGCTCAAGATCGGCAGAAACGAGATCAACCGGGAGATGCTGCTCGAAACATTCAGGCAGATGGATTCGGGCATTCTGCCCAAATACACGCCCATCTACAGCCCGATCCCCAGCAACTTCGACCCGTCACTTGCACCTCCGGGCCAGCAGATCATTACGGCCTGTGCCGTGGCGCCAACGGCGGATGTGGAACTTCAGGATGGTGAAGGTGCCTGGCTGAACAATCTTCGCACCACTCTCTACGACATGATCCCGGGCCTGAAGGAAAACGTGATATTCGAGGATATGTTCTCGGTCAAGGCCACCGCCGGGTGGGTTGGGAAAAGTTCCGGCGCAGCGGTAACAACCGCGCAGACGCCGGACCAGGTGGGAGCCCGGCGGCCGGGTCACCGTACTCCGGTGCGGGGACTTTACCTGGCGGGCGACTGTGCGGGCGGCCGGGGGGTCGGGACTGAATTAGCCTGCCAGTCCGGCATGGATTGCGCGGACCTCATTGATCAGGACCGCATGCGTGGATTCGTATAACGGCCGCCTGCTGCCACGGGCGGCGGGCAGGGCAGGAATTAACCCATAAATAATCTCAGAACCCGAGGA
>CAZSFB010000030.1:0-14507 GCA_964606035.1 uncultured bacterium
CTGCCGGTGCATCATGCCTTTCATACCCGAGCCTCCGAAGCTCAAGGCCAGCTTCCGCTCGCTGGTCAGTTCGCACCAGCAAATCGATATCACTCATTGGCCGGGTCGCCGGGTCTAGACCCAGGCGTTCAATAAGGTCAATTCCTTTTAACG
The DNA here is from genome assembly GCA_964606035.1 of uncultured bacterium. Lineage (GTDB taxonomy): Bacteria > JAGRBM01 > JAGRBM01 > JAGRBM01 > JAHCIT01 > CAZMGV01. Next base: position 154 of record CAZSFB010000030.1, read on the forward strand.
GCACAGCATGAATGCCACCTACGTTCAGACGGTTCAGTAAATTCACCGCCTCGGATATCTGGAGAATGGTTCTTGCACGCAGGTGACGAATGAGCGCGTCGTCTGCAGAACAATGCTTCAATAAAACACCAACAACTCCATGAGCTGTAGCTAATTGATACATTTTTTGAGGAATTTCTGTCTCGTTACTTTTCCCTCGCAAAAGGATCACTAACTTCTCAAAGTCGGAGAGAGACGCACAAGTAGACGCGATTTGGCTCATATCGAAACTATTATGAATATCAATGGGTTAAGCACACTCTTTGTGACCCCAATCATCGACGAACGAGCGCGGAAAAGCTAGGATTGACGCAGTTGATTGCGCGAGGAAATCCGGACCTGTCAAAACAATCATATAGCAGTAGTTTTCGACGACGCCTCGGGGCTGTAACTGCTTTGGCGCTCTCTCTGGTTTTGCTGGAAAAGCCGGTAGGGGCGTTCATTACAGGCTTTGATACTACACTGAACCCTCCCGCTCCCAACAATTCACTGGTCATTGAAGTTCCGGCAGGAATGCGCGGCGGCATCACAGGACTTGTCTTCCCGTATTCCGGCGGAACACCGACGGCAGCAAACGACCAGTTCGGCGGCGTAAATGACGGCGGATTTGCATGGAATCAGGATAATTATGCGGGCGCCAAATATTCCGTGCGCTGGGATCCGGCTGGTGGCGGAGGCTCCAATAGAGCCCGGCACTATGGGATCACAAGCGGAGGCGTAAACACTGGAAGTTCAGGCCGTTTCAATGAAGTCTCTCGAACCGAAACCAATTTCAATGTAACCCCTTTCGGTGACCTTGAAGCCGTCATTCGGATGGAGATGTATCAAGCTGCCACCGCTGGTGGTGCTGACAGACCGATGCGTGTGGTCCAGAAAACCATCCTTCGCAACAACAACCAGTGGTTCGGCCAGACCTACAGGTTTACCAATGAAAGCACCGTTAATTACAACGACGGCGGCGGCGGCCTATGGTTTCTGAATGGGGTCGATTGGAACTTTTGTAATAACCTCAACAACGACGACTCCATATACGACGCGGCCAGCGATACCCTGATAGGCAACAAACAGGCCGCGTCTGTTCCTGGCACATGTGGAGCGGGCAATTTTGTCGCCGGTGGATTTTCAGCCCGCTGCACCTCCGGCGGATGTGCGCCTACCTGGACCTCCGATGTTCAACGGTGTGCGAACTACACGGGTGTCTGGACCAACATGAACGCGAACAACGGCTCTGGCGGGTGCCCATTTGCCGGTGACGCCGGCACATACTTCCGCTGGAATCTCGGCGCCCTTAATGCCGGATCCAGCTATACGTTTCCGTTTATTTGGGCTTTCCAGATAAACAATTCAGTCGCGAATGCCCGCACGGCCGTGATCAACACGATTCAGGCAGGCATGCCGTACCGCTACAATGCATCAGCAATTGATATTACATTCTCCCCCGAAACGTCCGGCAATAGATATAACTCCCTGCTCACCGCCAATCTGACGATCGGTGGTAACGTGGGCTTGCGCGGATTTGTTGATGCAAGCGTCCCCTCAAACGTCTCCATTTCCGGCCCTGCAGGCTGCACTGTTGCCAGCCAGGCAATGACGACGGTGGATCTGGCCATCCCCAGCCCAGAATCAGCCAGCGTAGGCACTTACAACAGGACGCTTGCACCCTGTGGAATCGGCACTCATACAGTCAATCTCTGCACGAACCTGACCAATGATTCGACTCCAGCTGACGATTGCGTGTCACGTCAGTTCACAATTGTTTCGTTTCTCATTGAGCCTGACGCCACCGCTACCGATGCTCCCGGTAACACTGTCAGCTATCCGGTGAGCACCTACAAGACATCCGGTGGAACTCAGACGTACGACTTTACCACTGGTGGCTCGACGCAAGGGTGGCCCACCGAGCTCTGGTATATTGGTTCAGCAATAGGAGCATGTGCCACACCACCATGCCTCATGGCATCGGATACCAATGGTGACGGCACTTGGGACACGGTCACCGCTGCTTTTGATACGAACAGCAACGGGCAACCAGATTTTGCTGTTAGCAACGGCATCAACAATGGTGCCGGTGCCGGTTCGCCCAACCTTCAGATTCGTAAACTCATCCCCGCCAGTGAAGGTCTGGGTATTACTGACACCACAGTTCTGACTGCCACTGAAGGATCCAATACTGATAATCTTACGGTAACCACTTCCACGACCGCCCCCACACCGGTTACCAAAACACTGCATCTTCATCCGTCCTACCAGATGGATACCTTCCCAGACACCCAGACTGTTACAAGCAGTGTAACGGTCCCGGCACTTTCCACATCCTTCTGGCAGCAGACCACGGCCTTTGCGACGGGATTCAATATTCTGGGAGCAGGGTCAATCACAGCCCCGATGTATATTGGAACCGGCGGAACAAGCCGAAGCGTGACGTTCAACCTGCTGACGGTTGGTCCTGCTGGCTGCCCTGCAAACATCGGTACCGTGACCCAGAATATCAATACTCCAACGGCCAATCCTCCCGTAACCAATCTGATGTTCACCTCAGTACCAACCATTACAATCCCGGCAAACTGCCGGGTTACCGTGGCCATCACCAACAACAGCGGTGGAAACATTACGGTTTATCACGACAATCAGGGTACAGGTCACCGGAGCCGGGTCAATTTCTCCACCACCAGCTTCGTTCGTATACAGACTGCCGCGCTCTATACAGGCGCCTGTCCTGGAACGACTCCCGTAACATCCATGGCCCCGGTTGGTGCTCCGGGACCGACAGGAATTACCGCCTGTGTCAGGGCGAGAATTTCCGATCCATTCGGTGCGGGTGATATCGGCAGTCCGCCGGGGTCACCAACGAACTCGGCCCTGATTACGGTGACGGATCCCTACGGCAACAAGATCTGTTATCAGGGGATCGGCGACCCCTCCACCAGTTGCAACCGGGTGGATAACGTCCCGATGAATTTCTACACCTCGGATGCATCGAGCCGGACTTTCACTTTTGGGATACCCGTCCAGTCCCATCATATTACGAACAGTAGCGAGTCGGGCACTTACACGGTTGCCATGACTGGAGTGGAATCCAATGACGTAACCTACTCCAGGTCTTTCACCTTTTTCGTAACGGCGGCCACTGCCGCGAAACTCCTGTCTTTCGAGGGATCCGGGTATTCCACCCGTGCCGATATCCGCTGGCTGACCGGGCAGGAAGTCTCGACGCTCGGCTACAATCTTTATCGCAGCGACCTTGCTGACCGGGGTTACGTGTCGGTGAACCCCTACCTGATCAAAGGTCTCGGATATTCCGCAATCGGCGGCTCGTATTTGTACGCTGACGAAACCGTCGACCCCGACCGTGACTACTACTACATTCTTGAGGAAATCGAAGAGTCCGGGAAAGCCCACCGCTATGGCCCAATCCTGGTAAAAACCCGATCGGGACTGACCGCACCGCCTGTCGATTCCAGTTACACGAACAATTACCTGATTGATATCGAACCGCCCACGGTCCTGGACCCCCATGATCCAGATATTCAGATACCCGTTGTTCTGCCGGAAACAGCCGTGCTCCGCACTGTTGAATCCGGGGTAGAGGCCGGCCCCACGGAAAACCCCGACGGATCCGTGGATATTGAAGTCATCCTGCCCGAACCCGTCTGGTCTGAGATGCAGATCGGAGACGAAACCTATACCCGGGCACAGATGTCAGGCCTGGACCCTCTGTTCCCGTCGGGCGCACCTGAGATTCCAGGAGCTACCTACCTGATAAAGGTACCACAGGGAACCTTCACTGGTTCAGAAGTCACCGGAATTGACAGTTATCTGGTCTTTGATCGCCGGATTCCCCCCGTCGCGCCTCTCTCCCTCCCGGAGAGTGGCCTGAATACCCTAGTGGGGGCGGATACGTCTTCACCGATTGGACCCTCGGAAGATGCCCTGATCTATGGATCGGATGCACCATTCCCGGCCGATATCGTCATTATCAGCCCACCCGTAGAAATTGGTGGTCAGCGGTTCATCCCGGTCCAAGTCGCCGGCCTTCAATGGAACCCCGTGTCAGGAACCGGCCAGGTGGTTAGACGCATCACTGCGCGCCTTCACTTCACCAGTGCGAATGAAACCAATGCATTGCCTGAGATTGAAGCGGCGCTCCAGCAGCAGTGGCAGATAGCTTCCAGAGCCGATGCGGTCAGGATACTTGTGGCAGATACAGGGATTCAGCAGGTAACGGGCAGTACCCTTGCCAGTGCCGGGTTGCAGATGAACGGCCCAGCAGAGAACATCCGGTGCTTCCGACGGGGCGAGGAAATTGTAATCGATGTTGTTGATGCCGATCTCAATGGCACATTCGGAGAATCCGACGGAATTATATTCTATGGCGAGAATGACGCGGACGAGTACCGAACAACCTCCGCATACTGGTGCCTGTCCGGCGACACACCTGGATTGCGCCCTGAAACGCTGAATGCCCATCCGGACATAGGCGCTCCCGTGCCTGACGGGGCGTATTTCCTGTCCCGAAGAAAATACGAACAGGACCTCCAGTATTTCGATACTTTGAATGCCCCCGGCGAGGATCACTGGTTCTGGAAAGCCGTTTCTGCTGGTGCGGGCCAGACCGGGACGTTAAATGGCTTTACTGTTGAAGCAGACGACCTGAACACTGCGGGAGCCCTGTCCGCGATTACGGTCCAGCTGAGAGGCCAAACGACAAGCACGGCTGTTCCGGTCAACAACCACCATGTGCGCATTAAAATCAACGGCACGACGGTTGACGACATCCTATTCTCGAACCGCGACCTCATCACGAGACGCATTTCATTCCCGACCAGCCTGCTCACTGAAGGAGCCAATACCGTCGGCATCCAGGTCATTGGCGACCGGATCAGTTCCGGATTTGACACCAGCTGGGTCAACTGGATTGAACTGATCTATCCACGTTCCTATGTCATGCGGAACGGCCGGCTGGATTTCACCACACCCCTGCCCGGCCGCTACGAAATCTCCGGCGTGTCCGGCGGGGACCCCCTTGTCTACGACATTTCTACGCCAGAACGCTTTAGGAAGCTGACTGGAGGCATGTCATTCGGCGGGACGCTCACCCTGGCCGTTTCAAGTAATGCCGCAAAACTGATTCTGACGGCTTCTACGCCCTCTGGCGCGTACCAGCCCGTGGCGATGCCCAACCAGCCCTCTTCACTCAACAATACGCGCAACAAGGCTGATTACGTGGCCATAGGTCCAGCGGCTTTACTGGCAGCAGCCGAGCCCCTTTTCGCACACCGCGAGCGGGAACGCATGTGGGTTATCCGCGCGCGGGTTGATGATGTCATGGACGAATTCAATTGGGGAGACAGTCACCCGCTGGCCATCCAAAAGCTGCTTCGGCACGCCTACCACAGGTACGCGGTAGCGCCGCGATATGCCCTCATTGTCGGCGATGCTTCCCAGGATGCACGGGGCGTCCTGTCAATTCCGCCGCAATCACCCACCGCACAGCACCAGACGCCTGCCTACCTCTTTGACAACCCCCATTTCAGGGCGCCTTCAGATGCATATCTGGGCCTGATAACCGGCTTCGATATTGTACCTGATATTGCCATTGGACGGCTGGCAGGCTCTACGCCAGAACACATCACCACACAGGTCAACAAAATCATCACCTATGAAGCAACACCGATGGACGCTCCATACCTGAAGTCTGTCACTCTGGTCGCAGACAATGCGACCAGCCGTCCTGAAGACAGGGATATCCGGGTTCTCACCGAGGCCGATATCGCCTCTATCGTCGCATTGAATGGCTGGAATCCGGAGCGGTTCTACCTGCAGGACGGCGCCACTCCGCCAAATCTTGCACAAACGACTGATGGTATCGTCAATGGCCTGAACAATGGGCGCCTGTTCCTGTATTACCGGGGGCATGGGTCCGCACTCTTGTGGGCTGATGAACAGATATTCCGCACGGCCAGTCCATTCCTCCCGGTTTCACCATCAAATCGCGAAGACTGGACCCGCATCTCCAACAGTTCTGGCCTTTCAGTCATAACTACTTTTGGCTGCCTGGACGGCAATTTCGTTAATCCCTATCTGCGGACAATGGCCGAAATCGCCATGCTGAAACCGGACTCCGGGGTCGCCGCCTACCTTGCCAGTGCCGGGCTGTCCACTCCTCCGGCTCAAACTGCCGCAGCTCGGACATTTTATGACTCGGTTCTTTCCAAGGGACTTACCCGGGTGGGCGATGCCATGCGTGCAGCGATCGCATCGGCTGCCGGAATTGGGGATTCCGAAAGCTTCCTGCTTTCCTGGACACTGTTTGGTGATCCCGCCATGCGCTTGAGGGTGAATCACGCTCCCATACTCTCTGCAGTCGTCCCATCATTCTGGTCCGGTAACTCGGGAATCCCCTTTAATGCGGCTGAGACTTCAGACCCCAACGGCGACAAGTTCACCTTGAACTGGTCCCTGCTGGAAAAGCCCGCCGGTACAACTGGAGTCTCGATCAGGGGAATGTCATCCCCACGAGCCATCCTGGTTCCCGGGGGGCCTGGGTTGTACCGGATCCGCCTGACCGCCACAGACTCTTTTGGAGCTTCCTCGAGCCGGGATTACTCAGTCTTGGTGCGCTCCCTGGATTCCGATTCCGACCTGGACGGTATCCCAGATACTGTCGAATATCTCATTGGGACACTGGTCAATTCAGCTGATTCCGACGGCGACGGCATTGATGACCTGACCGAGATTGGCGACGTCAAGAATCCTTTCGACACTGACGGCGACGGAATCATTGACGCACTGGACCCGGACTCTGACGGTGACGGCATTCCAGATGCTATTGAGGGCCTCGCTGACACCGACGAAGACGGCATCCCGAACTTCCGCGACATCGACTCCGATGGTGACGGGAAGCTGGATCTGCGTGAGGGGACCGGTGATGACGACGACGATGGCATTGCCAATTACCTGGATGCCGACGATTCTGATGGACCGCTGGGTGACATCGACCAGGACGGCCTGTTGAACTTCGAGGAAACCCTGTTCGGCAGCAACCCTTATCACACAGACAGCGATGGTGACGGCATCCCCGACATCTTGGAGGCGAATGTCACTGTGTCCTCGAATCCGGATATTGACGGCTACCCTGCTACAGCCATCTACACTTCCTCAGGGGCCCCTGACCGCGATGGCGACGGCATACCAGACCTGCTGGACACCGATACTGACGGAGATGGTATCCCCGATTCTGTCGAGGGCCTGATAGATCTGGACGGGGATGGTATTCCGAATTACAGGGATCTTGATTCAGATAATGATGGCATTCCAGATGCCGGGCTACCGGATGGAACCCCGAACTATTATTCAGTCCCGGCTGAAAACTCCCGCGAACCAGCCTGAAACTGGGCTTTGCGATTCCTAGAAAATCACCTGCAACTGAGCCCGGACCTGCTCTGGAGATGAGTCACCCGAAAGGCTGAACTTCCTGATATTGGAGTTCCCTGTCGCTGGCAGCCCCATCAATGATGTGGCCACTTCCTTCGGGAAGCCAAGACCGTTCGCACCCGGCACGACCGGGTCTGCAACTCTCCATGGCAACTGAAAATGGAGATAATCAATCGTCAGCTTAAGCCGGTGGTCCCAGAATAAATAACTCGCCGCCAGACCCCAAGAGATCATATCCTTAAAAGTCTCGTTTCCAGGAGCACCGGGGATATTCTTCGGACACGCTGCCGTCGGACCATTTGTCGGGCGGCAGGCAGGGTCGCGGCCAGCGAGCAGCCCCTGGATTACTCCGTCGGAATACAGGACCTGCTCCCACCTGAATCCTATGTTCAGACTGGGGGTGACCATATAACTTGCCTCAACCAGGTACATGAAATCCCTGAACCACTGGCTTGAATGGGAAAAATCATAGGTACGGTAATTACCCTCAAGCAGCAGGGATACTCCGGAAAACCGGGCCAAGGCGGCAGAACCATAATTGGACTGAACCAGACGAATCCCCTGCCCGTAGAAACGGTTCCACATATCTTCAGCGAAATGCACCCCAGTGCATTGCTGGATTCCATTCATCAGACGCGAAAGGAACAGATATCTCGGACAGGTCGGTGAAATCGGGTTCAGCGGATCAGCGACCAGATCATCGCGAAGGTTAATCACGCGACCTCCGCCGAAATCCACAGAAGTGGCATGTTTTCCGGAGATGGCCTCCCATGAGAACCACGCCCTGTAGTACAGCTCCGGCCTTCCCCGGTGACGGTCCATCTGGTCCCAATCGAAGTCTCCATCCATCAGACGGAAATCAATCCCCAAGGTGTACTGGAAAGAATCCAGATTGTTGTTTGTCGCGTTCGGGCCACCCATGAAACGACTGTCATTGACAATTTCCGCACTCAAGCGAACTGGGCCGTAGTTCCAGTAAGGCCGGATCCCAAGTGCGAGACCACTCCCCGCGCTTCGGCTGTAAATTCCCTCATCCGAGAAAACGAGATTAACCGGGGCCAGCGAGTGCTGCAGGGTGATCATCCGCTTGAATTGCCCAAAATCCATGCCAAATCCGCTTCCAAAACTCCAGTCACCCCACATCTGATCAGCGTTACAGTTGGCTCCTGTGGCACACTCAAAGAAGAAGCGGTATTTCAGGTGCTCACTCAATTGTCCAAAAGCCATGAAGCGGCCTCGTGCTTCTCCGAAACCGAGAAAATCATTATCCACCGCAATGCCTGTTGCAGGGGATGGTGGCGACAGGGGGCCTTGATTTACATGCAAGCCTGTAAAACGGAACTGGGCCAGGAAGTTCAGTTTCAGATTCTGTTTCCCGTCCCGGGATTCACAGAGCAGCCCGTATTCATACCGGCATAGTTCCCGGGCTTCATGAGAAGGATCTGTTTCTCCGGGACTCTCCGCCGCTACCCTGACGACTGCGCTAACCAGAAAGATCAATACCAAGAATACATGGCCACCCGGCACATGGCTGCCAATGAACCCGCGCCGGTTATATCGCCTGAACATGCAGCAGATATCAGCCTGTGGCAGGCCGCCCGTCTACGAACTGCTTGATTCGGTCGGCCAGCAGCTTTATCGCAGAATCTTTATCGGGATCGGACGCCGGGGGAATCTGATGCGGCGGTACCGTTACCCAAAGCTTCCGCCCTTGCGGGTCGATCATCTCTGAACAATAGGCGATATAGCCAGGAATTTTTACCAGCTTTCGGGTCGCCGGATCTACCGAACTGATCTCCTCGGCTTTCACCTTGATGACAAACTGGTAGGCTTTGTAGGTTGGCACTGCTAGTCCTGGAGACGACTCATCTCACCGGCGGCGGGAGTATAGCAGATCATCCCGAAGTTCTTCCGCCTCTTCGGCAAAGTTTGCGAGATCTTCCGAATACACATCTACTTCGCCGGAATCATGGTCCCATAGCAACAGGTCAGGCAAAAGGCGGTCATCTTCCTTTTCCAGGACCAGATGGTTTCCGTCCTGCTCTGCAATACTGATCATTTCATCCGGCAGGTCCTCAGGACGGTGATCTGCATTTATGGACACAATATCTCCCTTGGGATTGCTGGCAGATACCGGGTCCCTGAGAGGATGGAACTTCCAGTCATTAATCTCTCCGCCGTTGATAGCCTTCCAGACCCGGATAGCCATCTTTGGGAATACGACACCAAGCGCCTCGCTGGCCTCCTCGACCGCCTCGTCACTAGCACCATAGGGATTAACGACTGGTTCATCTCCCTGAACAGTCTCATCATTCGGGGGTTTTGGTGGCGGAGTGCCGTGAACCGGAGACCGAGATTGCCCTGATTGCACCTTCGGATCTACCAGTGCCTTAGGCGGCAGCGACTTTCCCTTGGCTACGGTCACATCAACTGGCCGTTTGGTCGATTTTTGTGGGGGGGTCTTGGGCTTTACAGAGATTTTCCTGGTTTTTGCCGCTTTTGCACGGGCGGCCTTTGGGGCAGGCTTCCGTTCCGATTTAACGGTTTTCTTTGCCTTTATGGCCTTTTTCTGCACTTTCAGTTTGCTCTGTTTCGCCTTGGCAGCACTCACGAACGATCAACCCCTATAAAATGCCCTAGTTGCCCTTCGTCTTAGGAAGCATCCGGGGAAAAGTAAAGTCTCGGCTCAATGATTCTTGCATTATTCCCACAGAGTCCGAATAACTGCATATAGTCACAGGTCGAAAAACACACTGCTGATAGGGTAAAAACTGGTTAATGGCGGGGGAGCACAATGAATTTTCACCAATTTGAGATGAGCTCACTACAGGGTAAGGCCATCCCGATGTCGGTTTATAAAGGCCATCCGGTTCTTGTCGTGAACGTGGCCAGCCGCTGTGGCCTGACACCACAGTACAAGGATCTTCAGGCCATGCATGAAACTCTCGGGCCCAAAGGGCTAAAGATTGTCGGCATCCCTTGCAATGACTTTGGTGCTCAGGAACCAGGCAATGCAGCAGAAATCGAACAGTTCTGCACCAGCAATTATGGGGTTGCATTCGACATGATGGAAAAGGTTCACGTGAATGGGCCGGACGCTCACCCGCTCTACACCCAGTTCCTGAAGAGTCCCAGTTACAACAAGTTCAACCCCGGTAATGTCCAGTGGAACTTCCAGAAATATCTGATTTCCAAAGATGGCCAGATTGCCGGGGGATGGGGTCCCCAGACCAGGCCGAATGCCCCGGAGATCATTGAAGCAATTGAACAGGCATTGCGGTAATTCGTGGAATCTGAAACGCCATTGTCACTACCCGAACGGGTCATGGTGTCGTGGATGCGCGCATCCACGTATTGGGGTCTGGCCATGGCCCGTATGGAGATGCTTCGTGCGCCCGAGTTGTACCACGTGCGGACAGAAATCGGTATCCCATATGGCTCCCATATCAGTCACCTTGCCGATATCTATCATCCTGATATCCAACCCCTAGGTGCCTTAATTTTTTATCATGGTGGTGGGTGGGCAGGAGGCACCCGCACGTTTCTCGAACCCCTGGGACGGGAACTTGCTTCCAGAGGTTACCTGTTCATCACGCCTGGTTATCGCCTGATTCCCTCCACGACGATTCAGGATTCGATTGATGATGTGATTCAGGGATGGAACTGGTCACTCAATTACGCATCGGCCATGGGGATTGGCGTCGAAAACATGGCCTTGGGTGGCGAATAGGCTGGGTCCCATCTCTCCACACAGGCTCTCCTGAAACTAGCTCTTGCCGGAGCAGAACTGCTACGCGCAAACATCACAGTCTTTGGCCCTCATGACATGCAGGGGTTCATCTCCCGCGCAACGCCATTAGTACGTAAAGGGATGAGAGTGCTCCGAAGACCTTATTCCAGCCTTCGAGAAGCCGCGCCTCATCTGTCAAACGTCAATAGCGAGTGGCCAAGAGAAGTGAATCTCCTCACAATCCATGGAGACCGGGACCCACTTGTACCTTACCGCATGAGCGTTGCTCTTCACGAACACGCCCGGCGCCACGGCGCTCGGGCCAAGCACCTTCGTGTTCGCGGAGCCCCGCACGGCTTTATCAATATGCCGAGGTCCCGTTTTGGATGGCCCTCAGTCCAGGCAATAGACCGTTTTCTGCGTGAAGTGTTCGAGATATCCGAACGGCGCGGTCCGGCGTCCCGGGGTCATCCTCTCCTGCAGAGCGAAGCCTGAGCAGCGAGATCCATTGCGTGAATCATGCTGGAAGCGTTTGCAGTTCCTTGCCACGCGATATCGAACGCCGTTCCATGATCTGGTGAAGTCCGCACAAAAGGCAGGCCAAGTGTTGAGTTCACACCCTCATCAAACCCCAGGACCTTTACCGGGATCAGGCCCTGGTCATGGTAGAGCGCTACCACGACGTCAAATTCCCCTAGTGCAGCGCGGTGAAAAACCGTATCCGGTGAATAGGGTCCAGAAACAGGCATGGCTTCTTTCGCCAGCTTACCAATCAAGGGACCAATCCACTCGATCTCTTCAGTTCCAAGCATACCATCCTCACCGGCATGAGGATTCAATCCAGCGACTGCAACACTGTATTTGCGCTCGCGCCCGAACCATCTGGGTAGCTCCATGCAAGTCAGCCGAATTATCCTTTCGAGCTGGCCAGCATTCAACTCCTCCGTGATACGCCGCAATGGGATATGGATCGTGGCAAGCACCACGCGAAGCCTTGTGCATGACAACATCATGGCGAAGTCGGATGTCTGTGATCTGGCTGCCAGCAACTCCGTATGGCCCGGGAATTCAATCCCTGCCGATTTGAATGCTGTTTTAGCGATTGGAGCAGTAACGACTGCATCAACCTGCCCGGAGAGTGCCAAATCAGCCGCTTGGTTGATCCACCCAGCAATCTGCTGGCCCCAGCGTTTCCCAGCGTGGCTCTTGTCAATCTCTGACATCTGGATAGCAGGAAGGATCGAATCCAGAACATGCAGGGTGCCGGGAGCGGCAACCTCCTCGGGTTTAGTCACTGGGCATACGCTGATCCCTGGCGCATAGCGCCTGGCGGCCTCACGCAGCACCGAACAAGAGCCTATCACCAGGAACCGGTATGCAGTTCTGGCAGCAGCCGCCTTTGCAATGACTTCAGGCCCCACACCGTGGGGGTCACCGAGAGTCAGTGCAAGCAATGGGGACACATCAGACATTATAAACCGGAAATACCAGGGAGATTTCGCTGAACGCGTGCAGCAGCAACCAGGTCTTCGATATAGTGCCCGAAGGATTCTTCTATCTTCTGGTTCTCAAGTGAGTACCTGATCTGCGGATAAACCTGCTCGAGCGTCTTTCCTCCTCCGCCACTCCGGGAAACGACCTTAATCACATAAGCGCCGCGGTCATCTGTAACCACCTGAGACACGCTTCCCGTTTCAGTCGAAAATATAACTTCCTCAAGAAATGGGAGGATTGTTCCTCGGCGAATAGTCCCCAGATCGCCGCCACTCGCGGAATTCGGTCCGCTCGAATACGTTCGTACAAGCGCTGAAAAATCAGCCCCATCCAATGCCTCTACCCGTAACGCTTGGGCCCGCTCCCGCACTTTAAGGCGGCTCCTGTCGTCCTTTCCGGCAAATGGGAGAAACAGCATCTGGACTCTGGCTTCTTCCGGCTGGTTCCGGAAGTTCGCATCATACTGAGCCCGGATTTCAGCTTCGGTAACCGAAACCCGGGGCCTGATAAGAGAACCTTTGACACGGTCGAACAGGATCGCAAGGCGTATTTCCCGCCGATAGGCATCCCAAGTAAGACCTTGGGCCATGACCTCTGACGCGAGTTGCTCCCGGGAAATATTCCGTCCCTGACGCATCCGTTCAATGGCATCGTCCACTTCAAAATCCGTGACACCAAGTCCATAACGCTTGGCATCCTGCTCAATCAGCGTCAGCCGGATCAGTTCATCAGCCGCTCTGTCAAGCCCGCTGCCAAGTGCCTTCTGAAGATCGGCCGTAGGAACACCCGGATTCAGCTTCTGGAACTTGGTCAGTTCTGCTTCCTTGGTGTTACGTAAATCACTCAGAAGAATAGGTTCGTCATTCACTACAATGGCGATGCCATCGACCAGACCACTCCTGTCTAACGCGCCCGCAGTCACACCAGACAGATGCACCCCGGCAGCGATTACCCATGCTTCTATCAGCTGGCCATGACGAAGACGCATTACCGGTTACTTTCTAGGCGCTGGTGCTTCATGCAGCAGGTCGTCCGCGATTTGTATTCTAGCATTACGCCGCTGCGTGTCGAGCCACTGATTCAGCACCGCCTGCTCCCGAGCCGACTTCATTTCCCCGGCTATAATGTCTCTCACCTCGCTCAGCTCTGCCGCATGCGGGGGATCGATCCGGTTCAAACGAAATACATGGTACCCGTATGAAGTACGGACGATATCAGAAAGCGAGCCAGGCGTAAGAGCACGTATTGGCTCTTCAATTTCTGGCGGGAGCTCCCCGACGGCGAACACGCCCATCAGGCCCCCCTTTGCAGCTTCCGGAGCTATCGAACGTTCCCGTGCTACATGTTCAAAGGGAACACCCTTTTTCCTGAGCAGATAAAGCACATCCGAAGCATCCGATTCGGTCCTTACCAGTATCTGCGAGACCGATATCTGCTCGGGTTTCTGGTAACGCTCAGGATTCGAGCTGAAACGTTCCAGCACCTCATCCTCTGTTACTGGTTCTACACCCGCTGAAATTGAGGCCGATGTCCGGTCCAGCAGGAGCCTGAGCGCCACAGATTCCCGCCACTGCTCTATCGACTGGTACCGGCGAGACATTTCCCGCTCAAGCTCCTGATCTTCATAGCGGCCTAAAAGCCCCTCCACCACGGCATC
>CAZSFB010000031.1:0-668 GCA_964606035.1 uncultured bacterium
CCCTCACGCTTTTTCTGTTCCATCGAGCCCTGCTCGTCATGGTCAATCACCCGGCCCTGCCGTTCGGACTGCCTCGCCAGCAGCATCTCCTGAATAATCTCCGGCAGTGTCGTGGCCCGGGACTCGATGGCACCGGAAAGCGGATAGCAGCCGAGCGTACGGAACCGGACCATCTTCATCACCGGCTTCTCGCCCGGACGGAACCGGAACCGGTCGTCGTCCACCATGATGAGGGTGCCGTCCCGGTCGACCACCGGCCGCTCGGCGGCGAAATACAGCGGAACAATCGGGATGTTTTCCAGATAGACATATTGCCACACATCCAGTTCGGTCCAGTTGGAGAGGGGAAACACCCGGATGCTTTCCCCCTTGTTCACTTTGCCGTTGTACAACTTCCAGAGCTCGGGCCGCTGGTTTTTCGGATCCCAGCGGTGGAACTTGTCCCGGAAGGAATACACCCGCTCCTTGGCGCGGGATTTTTCCTCGTCCCGGCGGGCCCCGCCGAAAGCCGCGTTGTAGCCGCCCTCGGTGAGCGCCTGGAGGAGCCCTTCGGTCTTCATGATCTGGGTGTGTTTCTGGCTCCCGTGATCGAACGGGTTGATATTCTCGGCGATTCCGCGGGGATTGATGTGCACCCGCAGTTCCACCCCCAGTTCCTTCGCGACCCG
>CAZSFB010000031.1:678-14472 GCA_964606035.1 uncultured bacterium
CGGTCTCGGAATGCATACATGTCCCGGAACTTCCAGCGGGTATCCACGTGAAGGAGCGGAAAGGGCAGCTTTCCGGGGTGAAACGCCTTCTGGGCGAGCCGAAGCATGACCGCCGAGTCCTTGCCGATGGAATAAAGCATGACCGGATTGTCGAACTCGGCCGCCACTTCACGAATGATGTGGATGCTCTCGGCTTCGAGCTGCTTCAGGTGTGTGAGCTGGCGCTTTTCCATCGGGGACTGCCTTCGCCGGGGAAGCGGCTGAAAAGGCGTAGCGCCGTGTTAATACGCGGGTACAGGTAGTCAAGCCAGCCTGTTCTGGCTGCACCAATGGAGAGGGCCCGGCTCTGCCGGGCCCTCTGCTGACCGCACAATGCTTTTGCCTAGGCCGCCACGGAGTACGCCTTCCAGTCCAGGTTTTTGACCCGAAGCACGTATTCAAAGCTGAAACCGGGCCACATGGTAGAGTTGGTACCGTCCTCGTTCAGGTACCAGCTCTTGCAGCCGGAGAGCCAACTGCTGTTCCGCATGCGTTTCTGGAAAAAGTCGAACTGGGCATCCTGGATGTCCTCCTTGACCTCCATGTACCGGATCCCCTTTGACAGCAGCCGCTTCGTGTAGCGTGCCACATAGTCATACTGTGCTTCCTGGTAGACGAGCACCGAGGTGTGGCCGGGGCCGGTATTGGGACCCATGATGAGCAGCATGTTGGGGAAATGGGTCACTGTCATGCCATAGTAGGCGCGGCGGTGAACCCCCCAGTATTCGGTGAGGCTCAGACCATCCTTGCCGTAGATCTCGAACGGGTAGGCCGGTGCACCGATGTCGTAGCCAGTCGCATAGATCAGAACATCAACCTCGTGCTCCACGCCGTCCACCGTCCGGATGCCCTTCGGCGTTATCCGTTCGATCCCGTCGGTAATGAGGTGAACATTGGGCCGGGCAAAGGCCGGGAACCAGTCGTCCGATACCAGCGTCCGCTTGCAACCTACCTTGTAATCGGGGGTGAGTTTGCGACGGAGCTCCGGGTCCTTGATCGCCTTCCGGAGTGCCCGCTTGTGCAGCTGCTCACCGACTGTGAGCATCTCCGGGTACCACATGATGCCCGGCAGTGCGGCCTCCATCGTCCAGTAAAGCCCCAGCCGCCAGAGTGTCTGTGTCCATGGGTGTTTTTCCCAGCGGCGATGCTGCTCGTCCGTGTAACGGTGGTTGCCGCGGGGCAGAACCCAGGAGGGCGTACGCTGGAATACCTTGAGATCGCCGGCTTCCTTTGCCACGGCGGGAACGATCTGGATGGCCGACGCCCCGGTGCCGAGCACGGCAACCCGCTTTCCCTTCAGGTCCGTCTTCGGGTTCCAGCGGGCGGCATGCACTGCCGTGCCCATGTAGGAATCACGGCCGGGAATATCCGGGTATCTCGGGTGGCTGAGCGCACCAGTCGCGGGCACCAACACCCGCGCTTCGGTCACGCTGCCGTCACCGGCCGTCAGACGCCATCGGCCCGTTGGCTCATCGAACCGTGCCTCCGTGACTTTTGTTTTGAAACGGATGTGCGGCATCTGGCCGTACTTTTCGGCGCAGTGCTCAATGTATTTCTGGATATCAGACTGTTTCGAATATGCCTCAGGCCAGTGGGGATTGGGTTCAAAAGAGTAACTGTAGAGATGGGAAGGCACATCGCAGGCGCAGCCCGGATAGGTGTTGGTTCTCCATGAACCGCCGACCCCTGGTTCCCCCTCGAAGATCGCGTAGCTGTTCAGGCCTTTCTTTTTCAGCGCAATTCCAACTCCGATACCACCAAAACCTGCGCCAATAATCGCCACATCAACCTTGTTCACATGGTTCTCGACACTCTTCGCCATATATTCTCCCTCAGACAGACTGGCTAAACGACCTTAGCACCACCCGCTATTTGGACAATAATGTTATTGGTAGAATAGGTCAATATGATAAAGTATAAAGAATTATTACTTAATAAACCTTTTATAAATAATGACTTAAGTCAGTTTTAATCTTATTTATACCACAATGAGATGATAGAATAATCGTCCTACGGAGCCGTGGTCGTGCAGAAAATCACACTCACCCGGGAAGAGGGGAAACTGATTACCCGCCACCGTCTGATGGAGGCGGGGGTAAGTCTCCTTCAACGTTACGGTTCTGCGGGATTCAGCACGAGCGCCGTTACCCGCGAGGCGGGAGTCGCCCAGCCGACTTTCTATGTTCATTTCAGAGACAAGGATGACCTGTTCGAAGCCGTCATCCAGGAACGGATCGCCCCGCTTCGCCAGAAACTGCTCGATACCCGCAAACGGATGTTCAGCGTTGCCGATGCCAGCACGATCCGGGAAACTTTCCTGATCCCGGTCGAAGTGCTTACTTCGGAACCCCAGATATTCCGTCTGTACCTGCAGGAACGCTGGCATCCGGACTCGCCGGTCGGGAAGTTCGCCCGCAGTTTCCGCAGCCAGGTCATGAAAGACTTGCGTGACGATCTGGTTCGGCTCGGCGTCCCGGCCGCCTCACCATCCGAACGGGAACGGCTCGACCTGGCAGTCGAGGGAATGATCTCACTGACTGAAAGCTATGCCCTCGGACTCGTCGAGGAACGATTCACCGACAAGGAACTGGTGATCTCGTCACTGGTGGCGTTCGCGCTCGGCTGTTTCCAGTCGCTGCCGGTCCCGAAACAGTAAGAACGAAAACTCAGCGGGGGCGGTATCCTCCACGGGAACGGTTGCCTGGACGGTAGCTTCCAATGCCTCCACGATGTCCCTCGCCCTGCCTGCCGTGCTCGCGGCTGCCGCCTTCCGGCCGGCCCCCCTGCGAATACCCGCCCGAACGCTGGCCAGCATGCGAACCGCCTTCCGGACGGTGCCCAGGACGACTACGTTGCTCTTTGCGGGGAGCGAAATGGCGCTCCCGGTGTTCCCGGAATCCATCGCGACGGGGTTCCTGGCGTTGGAAATCGCCCCTCGGAACCGGCCGGTCGCCAACGGACTGGACAGGTTCCATACCGGACGGAAGCGGAGAAACCGGCACCCGCATCCGGATGGTCTTTTCGATGCCTCTCAGAAAATCCCGTTCCTCACCGTCACAGAAGGAAACCGCCAGCCCTGACGCACCTGCACGGGCCGTACGTCCGATACGGTGAACGTAATCCTCAGGTACATTCGGGAGGTCGAAATTGAACACGTGTGAAACGCCTTCCACGTCAATGCCCCGCGCAGCGATATCGGTCGCCACGAGCACACGTGAGCGGCCCGTACGGAACCGCTCGAGAGCATTCTGCCGCTGGCTCTGGGAGCGGTTGCCGTGAATCACGTCTGCCGGGACAGTGGCCCGTTCGAGGTTCCTCGCAACCCGGTCGGCACCATGCTTCGTCCGGGTAAAGACGAGGGCACGCGTGATGGCCGGATCTTTCAGAAGATGATGCAGCAGCGACTGCTTCGTGTTCCGGGGAACCATATAAACCGACTGTGCAATCTTCTCGGCGGTGGTTGATTCCGGAGCGACCTCCACATGGGCAGGATTTTTCAGGATTTCGCGCGCAAGCTGCTGAATGTCCTTTGGCATTGTGGCGGAGAAAAAGAGTGTCTGGCGTTCCTTCGGAACGGCCCGGAGAATCCGGCGCATGGCGTGAATGAAACCCATGTCGAGCATCCGGTCTGCCTCGTCAAGCACGAGAATCTCAAGGCTCCCGAGATTAACGATCCCTTCCTCCATCAAGTCCTCAAGACGGCCTGGGGTGGCGACAAGAATGTCCGTGCCGCGCCGGAGAGCCCGGCGCTGCGGCTCATAGCCAACACCTCCGAAGATCACAGCCGTAAATAACCGGAGATTGGCTCCGTAGTTGCGGAAACTCTCTCCGATCTGAGTGGCCAGCTCGCGGGTGGGCGCCAGAACCAGCGCACGGATAGCCGTGCGGCTGGAGCCTTTGCGGGGACGTCCCGACAGATGCTGGAGCACCGGCAGAGCGAAGGCCGCGGTTTTCCCGGTGCCAGTCTGGGCACACCCGAGAAGGTCGCGGCCAGCGAGCACCTCTGGGATAGCCTTCTGCTGGATTGGGGTCGGGTTCTTGTAGCCTTCGGCCTCAACGGCCTTCAGCAGTGCGGGGACGAGCCCCAGTGATTCAAAACTCATAATGATGAAATATTCCCTTGGCCCCTGCGGAACGCATTCCGGGGGCAGACGGGCACTTCTCAAGAAGGAAAGAAGAAGAGCAGAAAATGGAGGGCCGGGTTCGGCATCCTGCGACGGCCGGTCAACCCTTCGGAGGGGAAGATCCTTCAACGGCACGCCAGAAGGTGGCTCCCATTTAATCACGACAGCGGCCTTTAACAAGGCCCGCCAGGAAATATGTTTACCCCCGCGGAAATCAATGTCTATGGTCGCATTTGCGATCTGGATGCCGGCAACAAGGAGACCAACTGTCAGGATACGATTCTGCTGGAGAATGTGTATCCCCGCAGCGTTTACTTAAGACCGTGGAAGGAGCAATGAACATGATGAGCAATAGGCTGAAGGGAATACTCCTGGCCACGGCACTCCTCGCCACCGGCGGCTGCGCCCAGAAGCAGCGGATCCTCACCCACACGAGCTGGTGGGACAAGGAAACCGGCGAGGGATCCTACTTCTACTTCACTTATTGGGAGGGTTCCTGCCAGCCCGTCCTTGGCCGCTCGAACGAGGAGTCAAAAATAAAGCGGTGTGTGGTGAACAAGGACAACACCCTCGCCTGCGATGAACAGGAAGCAGTCTCTGGCGCACTGAATCCCCAGAAGAAATAACCAGACCCTGCGGAACGGAACGGGCCGCCGTCAAGGCGGCCCGTTTTTATGACTCCCGAGATTCAGACTGAAGCGATGACGTTTTTCAGCTTCTGCTGAACCTCTCCGGCAATGGCACCCAGCGACGGATTCTGGATCGCCTGCATCGAGGCCACTGGGTCCACGGCGGATATTTCTACCCGGCCGCCGCCCTGGTCCTGCAGGATCACATTGCATGGCAGCATCGTGCCGATCCTGCTCTCAACCTGGATTGCCTTGTAGGCGAACTGCGGATTGCAGGCACCAAGTATCAGATAGGGCGGAATGTCGGCTCCAATCTTCTTCTTCATGGTCGCCTGAACGTCGATCTCCGTGAGGACGCCAAAGCCTTCGCGGGCCAGAGCAGCCTTCGTCCGTTCGATCGCGGCAGGAAAACTGTCCTGAATCACAGTAGAAAAATAGTAACTCACTGGTATGCCTCCACTCACGTCAGCCCATCCTAGCACACATGAAGGGATTGCAGCCGACTTCTGGCAGGTCTATCCATCGCAGGGGCCGGACCTCCATACAGGTGCGGCTCTGGAGCACGAACATGAGCAGTTTCGACCTTGATCGCTATCTTGAACGGACCGGGATCAGCCAGCTTCCTGCGACAGCGGAGGAAAGGCTCCGCGAAATCCATACTCGTCAGGCACTCACCGTTCCATTCGAGAACTTCGACATCCACATGGGACGGCCCATTTCCGTCATCCAGTCCGATGTGGAGAAAAAGATTGTCGAAAACCGCCGCGGCGGTTACTGCTACGAACTGAACACCCTGCTTATCGCCGCGTTACGCTCGGCAGGGCTGGAGGTCCAGCCCCGCATGGCCCGGGTGCTGTTCGGGCGGACGGGACCGTCAGCCCGCTCTCACCTTGTTCTGGAAGTCACCGCCAGCGGAAGAATGTGGCTCGCGGATGTGGGGTTTGGAGGTCCAGGACTGTTCGAACCCATGCCGCTTGAGCCGGGCTACGAGTCAGTGCAGGCAGGTTCACGCTACCGCTTGCGGAGGGATTCCTACGGAATGCTGCTGGAGCGGTCCGCTGGTGAAACATGGATGCCGATTTACGTGTTTGCTGACGAGCCCTGTCTTCCAGAAGACATCGAAATGTCCAACCACTTCACTTCCACGTTCCCCGGCTCCCCGTTCCGGAGAATGCGCATGTGCGCCATTCACCGCCCTTGGGGCAAGGCGACACTGATGGATTACAATGTAACCCTTACCCGGCATGACGGCACCTCGGAGTCAATCCGGCTGAAGCCCGGTCCAGAATACCTCTCCGCGCTGGAGACCCATTTCGGCCTGAACCTTGGCGTCAGCTACGACAGCCTGACAGGACCGGCTTGATAAGCACGGCTCAGTCCAGCCACGGAGACCGGTAGCACACGGCCGCATGAAGGCGTATCATTGAATTGTGTTGCCATCTATCCCCGAAATTGTCCGGAAGTTCCGCGAGAAATACCGCGCGGAAGTCCTCCCGCGTCCCTACTCCGGGCGGCTGCACTTCGCCATCACAAACGCCATTGGCCTTTCCACATTGGGTTTCTGTGCCTGGCACCTTAAAGATGTGAAGCCGTGGGAATGGGCGGTCATTCCGGCCACCTTTCTCCTGGGCAATTTCGGGGAATACCATTTTCACCGCGGCCCCATGCATCACCGGTGGGAACGCCTGAAGGCCGCCCACCGCCGCCACACACTCCGCCATCACCGCTTCTATACCCACGAGGCCATGCACGCCGAAAGCACCGATGATTTCCAGATCGTGCTGTTTCCTCTCTGGTTTCTTCCACTCATCATCTTCGCCTTCGCGGTTCCGCTTGGCCTTGCTGCCCGGTGGGTTTTATCGCCCAACGCAGGATACCTGGTGGTCTTTACACTGACGGCCTACTTTCTGAACTACGAATGGTTACATCTCGTCTACCATCTGCCCGCGGACCACTGGGCCTACCGTATTCCGTACCTGAAAAAACTCAGGAAACTGCATGAGAATCACCACAATCCGGAACTGATGCAGCGCTGGAACTTCAACATTACCTATCCTGTGGCAGACTGGTTCTACGGAACCCTCTGGAAGGCCGGCCACAGCAACAGCCGTCCCGAAGAGGCTGCCTGATTCAGCTATTGTGTCTGCCGTCGTGGGCCGTCTAGCGTTTCCCCGCCCCTGCCCGGGGCATGAAAAGGGAACCAGAACATGCCCAGTCAGAAAATCAGAGTCGAGATGGACTTCCGCCGCCCTGTAAAGGAGCTTTTTGCACTCCTGAGCGATCACGAAAAACTCGGGCCGATCCTTGGCGCAAAAATCCGCCGCACCCGTGACGGCCATGGCAACGTCAACGGCCTCGGGTCTGTGCGGACTCTGAAGCTCGGACCACTTCCGGATTTCGACGAGACAGTGACGGGATTCGAGGAAAACCGGCTGATCGAATACAAGATCACCCGGGGCAGCCCGCTCAAAAATCACCAAGGTGTACTCCACTTTTCAGAAATACCGTCCGGCGGGTCCCGGCTTCTCTATACGATCGAATTTGATTCAAAGATTCCGCTGCTTGGCCCAGTGGTGCGGCTTGGACTCGAAAACTCCATCCGTCAGGGCTTGAAAAAGCTCCGCTGACCGGCAGCGGGAGCGCGGCCCCTGGTGGCCACCGGCCCACACCATGATCTGGAAACGGCATGCAGCCCTGGTTCTGCTGGTGACACTGGCCGCAGCAGGGGGAACTGAAGCCGCCCTGCGAATTACCGGTTTCGAAGGGGTTGCCCTGTACGAAACCAGCCCGGACGGGTTTTACCGGATGCGTCCCGGAACGGTCTTTCTGGACGGCGGCCGCACAAACCTTCTCGGTCTCCGCGGACCACTTCCGGACCGGCCGGAGATCATCATGACCGGGGACTCAGTGGTGTTCGGCACCGGCCTCGCGCTGGCGGATACTGTTCCGGCACGACTGGCCGCCCTGACCGGCCGGAATGTCCTCAACGCCGGAGTGCCCGGTTATGGCGCACGGGAACCGGTGGGCCTTGTCAGATACCTCGGGACAAGTATTCCTCCCGCACTTTATATCCATGTCATCACAGTGAATGACATCACGGAAGCCTCACGCACACCCCTGCCACCGCCCTTCTGGCTGGATACCCGCGAACGCCACAATCCCGTAAGAATCTATGAATTTTCTGTGCTCCTCAGCCACTATGTGCAGGTCGTCCTGACACGGTTTCAGGGCGGAGAAAGCGGACGCTGGGCGAACCGGATCTCGGACCCGAAGGCCGCCATTATCTGGGTGACAGAAAAGATCAGGGAACTGTCCGCGGAACTGCCGGAAGGGTCCCGCTTTCTGGCGCTCACAGCTCCCTACCGGACCAGTGCCGCGCTAAATGACACGTGGATAAGGGACTACGAGTCAGTGGGTGGCCGTGCGGCACTGTTAGCGGCACTCCTGGACGCAGGCCTGCCTGCCGCCGGGCCAGAGTCCGTTTACATGGACCCCGATTTCTCCGATGATGTGCATTTTTCTCCTTCGGGAGCGGCACGGTTCGCCAAAGATATCCGGGACACCTTGGAGAAAGCCTGGAAGCCGGCACAGCAGCGCTGAATGTCTTTTAATCCCGTACGCCTTCAAACCGGCCAGTTTATTGGTCTATAAAGCCATCTCGGATTAGCACCCTGATGGGCCGGGGAAATACCATGAAGCAACCCATAATTGTTCTTTCAGTCCTGGCGTTTGCTGCGGCCTCCTGTGCCGAGCGGACCATTACCACGCGCATTGACCCCGCCACAGGCAAGCCGGTCGAGATTTCGAGCGACTCTTCAAGCAAGAAAACGGGCTTTCCCCGGGGATCCCTGTTCACTCTCTACCAGGAAGCCGATGTATCTGTTGCCGAACTGAACTCCGACTCCATGGCACTCGTTCCAGTCTCAGCGCTGTCGTTTAATCCGGTGTGGGCACCGGACGGCAACCATTATGCGGTCATCCGGGCCCGGCCAGTGACCAATGTGCAACAGCTGGTGATTTACGAGAAAAGCAGTCCGGCAGACCCTGTTCCTATTGCCCAGTTTACCAATGAAACCGCCACCGGCTATCCCTTCTCCATGGCCTTCAGCCCGGACAGCCGGAAGCTGGCCTATACCTCGGTCAATGCGGAACTCGCCGCTATTTTCGTATCCGACCTGAAGAATCGTAATACCGTCATGCTGGTGCAGGATGCGGAACGCCGGACCCGGCGGATCCAGTGGCAGGACGACTGGATCATCATTACGCTGACAGATGCACGTGTCCTGGCGATCCGCTCGGACGGACTGTCATTCGACACGGCACCTTCCCTGGAAGAGATCGGAAAGCGCAGTTTCGTTTTCAACGGACTCATTGAACCGAAGCTTCATGCCGGAAATCTCTACGGGCTTGAACCCGCCAAGGAGGGCACCAAAGCCGACTATCGGCTCGTCAATTACGATCTGGACGGAAAGAGCACACCGAAGAATCCGGAAAAATCAGTGATGTCCGAACGTGTGGGGCCAGTCTTTGACATTGCTCCTGACGGCACCCTGGCGCTGCTCATGACCACAGCCCAGACGCGAGTCCCGCTGGAACTCGCCATCGGTCCCCGGCCGAATCTCATGTACCAGACAGGCATCCGACCGTACCAGATCCGATTCACGCCGGACAGCCAGCGGCTTTTCCTCGTTACCGTTAGCGGCGCTAAGATACGTTACGTGATGTATTCCGTCGCATCACGGACAGCGATCGAATTTGCCGCCCTGAAAGAGGCGGAAAATGCCGAGCAGCTTTCCGCACTAGTCCGCCAGCCGCTCATGTCGATCCGCTAGGTCGACGGCGAAAAGTCAGGCAGCGCGATTGGCTGAACGGCTTACGTTCCCGGTGTCACTGGCTTCCCATCGGCACACAACTTTTCCATCATCCGGAAAAACGGCACAGAGGGATTCGCCCGGCCGAAGCAAGTGCATGGCAAGCACTTCGGCTTCCACCAGCGAACCCTGGATAGGGAGGGATTTCCCATCCAGCTCACCTTTGCGTATCAGTATGAAATTGTAGGTGTCTGTGTCCGTTGGGCTAGAGACGGCCATTTCGATCACCTCCGTGCTGACGCAGCGCGTCTATGGGGAGGATATTCATGCTGACGCTGCAGGTCAAGCCATTGAAATATAACAGCTTTTCCTGACCGGGAGGGCCTATGTACCTTAATGCCGGAACTTGCTGTTTTCGTTCATGGAATCGCCAAGAACGCCAGTATGCAATCCGGCCACCCGGACCTTGAAAAAAATATTATGAAGGAGTTTCCGCCGATTGTGCGATGGGTGTCTGATCATTAGTTTTCGGATGTATAGCCATGCGAAACCGTTCACGGAGGACATCGATCGTAAATGGCTTCTGCAGGAATCCCTGGATCCCCTGCCGGTCGAGGTCCTGGATCGCACCAGGTTCAGCATAACCACTCATGATCAGCACCGGCAGATGAGGCCGACTAGCGCGGAGTCGCGTGATGACTTCAATACCACCCATGCCGGGCATATTGAGATCCAGAAGAATGCAGTTCAGAGAATTTCCGTATCGCTCCACGAGATCAAGGGCCTCCCGGCCAGACCCGACCCCCACCACCTGAAGTCCGAGCATACGCGTCATGGCCACGACCGTTTCCCGGGACGCATCGTCATCATCCACCACCATGATAATACCTGTTGCGGAAACTGGTGCTGGGGAAACCGCTTTCGGCTTGACGGTCTCGCCGGAACCCAGCGGGAAAAGAAGCCGCATCCGTGTACCCTGCCCCGGCTGGCTCATTACCTGGATGGCACCCCGATGGATCTGAACCATTCCAAGCATGGCCGCGAGTCCAAGTCCCCTTCCACCGGGCTTGGTCGTGAAGAACGGATCGAAGATCCGGCGCCGCACGTCTTCCGGCATTCCGCATCCGGTATCTGCCACAACGAGCTCGGCGAAGTGCCCGGCTGAAAGCGACGACCCGGACCACTCCCCCGGGAGACCGCCAATCCCCACTTCGACGACAGAAAGGGAAATGGCGATTTCTCCCGGCCCACCACTGATAGCGTCCGCTGCATTCCGGATCAGATTCACGAGAATCTGGTCAATCTGGCCGGGATCTCCTTCAACGTATATGTGATTGCGGGGAAGATGTACCTGGACCGAAACCGCCGCCGGCATGGATACCTTCATTACTTCCGCCAGATCCCGGATCACATCGTTCAGGGAAACCTGCGTCACGGTCCGGCGGGACTTGCCCGCATAGTTGAGCAGTTGCCGGATCAGTTCCGCCGACCGCCGGGCCGCAGTCTG
Source organism: uncultured bacterium (assembly GCA_964606035.1). Taxonomy (GTDB): domain Bacteria; phylum JAGRBM01; class JAGRBM01; order JAGRBM01; family JAHCIT01; genus CAZMGV01. Next base: position 11,789 of record CAZSFB010000031.1, read on the forward strand.
AATGCTGAGTATGCTCTCGACCGCTGGTGAATCGGCGGGCAGCGAACCCAGAGCCACGGTTGCGTGGCCCAGAATCGGTGTGAGCAGGTTGTTGAAGTCATGGGCGATTCCGCCCGTAAGGATTCCAAGGCTTTCCAGCCGCCGGGCCTCCTGGAGATCCTGCTCAAGCTTGCGTTCCCGCTGCTCGGCTTCCTTTCGCTCGGTTACTTCGGAGGACGACGCCGTCAGTGCGACGACCTTTCCGTTGTCGATGATCGGCCAGATGCGGGTTTCAAAGGCGTGGGTGCGCCCATCGGTCGCATAGTATTCCCCTGAAAAAGACTGGGGCTGGTTCGTTTCAAGGACCTTCCGGAGACACTCACGCGTGACTTCCTGAAACTGCGCCGGCGTGAAATCGTAGATCGTCTTCCCTACAACCTCATCAACGGTAAGGCTTGGGACCGTCCGGTTGACATACTGGATCCGGCCTTCGGTGGTCATCAGCATGATGAAATCCGGGGAACTTTCGGTCACCGACCGCCATCGGGCTTCCGATTCGCGAAGCCTGTCTTCGGCCGCACGGCGGCCGCTCACGTCCCGGACCATGGCCAGCGCGCCAACAAAAGTGCCGGATTCATCCATGAGCGGATCCGCCTGCAGCTCTACAATCACGGCCGAGCCATCCGGGCGCCGAAACTCGAAGCTGTGAATCTCGCTGACACCACTTCGGCGGCGCTCCATATTGCGGGCGGCGGCATCACGGGCTAATGGGTCCCCGATGAAATCCCACATGGTGCTCTTCATCATCCGCTCCATGTCCACGCCAAGAATTTCCGCCATCCGCCGGTTCGCATAGGTCGTGCGACCCTCCCGGTCGATCATCCAGATCCCTTCACTCGTCTGCTCCACGATCCTTGAATATCCGGCTTCCGAACGGCTGAGAGCTTCCGCCAGTTCACGGCGGCCTGAAATCAGACGGGCCGCAATGAATGCGAACACCTGGAAAAGAAGGAAGATGCATATTCGTATCCAGAATTCGTGTGGATTCGGGCGTACAATTGACTCCCAGAACGGCTCCCCCGGCTCCAGGACCCATGCATCAATCGCGGAGTCCACAACCCAGAAAGCAACCCCCAGCACCCCCGCGACGAGCGAAAGCCCGGGAATAATTCCTCCGGCAGTAGAACGTGTACTACCCACTAACCCCATTCTCATCCCCGAACCAGTTCAGACCAACCCTAACAGCAGAGAAGCGGTTCCCGCAAACAGCAACCCCGGGCGGGCCTGCTACGAATCTGGAGTAACGCGTTGCGTATTGCGCCAACCCTGAAAGTCTGAGAAACTTTTCCGCATACTGTAGTGCTGTAAGCGGCTTCGGCCGTACAGTGAGTCTCCCAACTTTGGGAGGGACCCCCGGCCAGGTGACCGGGGGTCTTTTAATCTGGGCTGACGACTTTTCTGGGGATATTACGGCAGGTTATTCAGGAGAAATGCCGACAAAAGCTCCTCGTCGGATTTTGCAGCTTTTGGCGCCTCTGCAATCTTCTCTTCGATCACAGCGGCCGGGGCAGCAGCCTGGACTTTCGCCGAAACTCCTGCCTCGACCGGACGACCAAGATATCCCTGCTCAACGTCGTAGGGAATATCCTTGTAGATGCATGAATTCATGTACGCTTCCGCCCCAAGCTGCTCAAGTTGCTTGACCGTGCGCACCTTTCCCACCAGTCCGTGCGGGTCCGGGGAACTATCAGAAGTCTTAATGAACCGGTAAGCCTCTTCCAAGGTGAATTGGACCTGAACCCCCGGTGCCTTGTTTACCGTAAGCACGTTATCCGCAATATTGATTTTTTTACCCTCCGACCATGTATCAATGATCGTATTCGAGAAAAATACAGGTTTTGCGGCTGTTGTCGTCATTGAAATCCGGAACGCCTAACTCAATGTTTCTTTTGAACTTTTCCCAAAAATTACCGTGCGCAGAGAAACAGCCCTGCGACGCATTGCGCTTTAAAAAATACCGTATAGTGCGGGAAACGTCCAGCAGCCCCGCTTCAAAGGACAGTGTCGGCTTGACCCAGAGCCATTCCCGTGCGTAACTCATTGTTATAAATGGAGAAATATGGCCGATCCCCGTCCCATAGGCATCTTTGATTCCGGCGTTGGCGGACTGACAGTTCTTAAGGCACTCCGAAAGGCGCTTCCCCTCGAAAGTTTCGTGTATCTGGGAGACACTGCCCGGGTACCCTATGGAACAAAAAGCCCGGCCACCATTATCCGTTACAGCCGGGAGTTGGCATCCATTCTTACTGACCGGGGCGTAAAGGCCATTGTCGTCGCCTGCAATACGGCAAGTGCGACCTCGATGGAAGCCCTCCGCCATGATTTCAGCCAGCCCATGACAGGAGTCATCGAGCCCGGTGCCGCAGCTGCCGTCGAGTGCACGAAAACCAGTACTATTCTGGTACTCGCCACCCAGGCGACCGTCTCGAGCGGCGCCTACCGGAATGCCATTCTCGCACGTGATCCAAAAATCCAGGTTCATGAGCGTGCCTGCCCGCTATTCGTGCCACTGGCGGAAGAGGGCTGGACCGACGAGGTGGCCACACAGCTCGTTGCCGAACGGTATCTGGGTGTTCTCCGGCGTGAACCGTTCGACACCGTCGTGCTCGGCTGCACCCACTATCCGATCCTGCGCTCTGTCATCG
>CAZSFB010000032.1:0-14167 GCA_964606035.1 uncultured bacterium
GAAGGGTCACGACGAGAAGGCCAGGGATCATTCCATTGCTGAGCTTATTGAGGCAGTCGGAAAGTTTGCCGGGCAGTGAGTCGGCCGGAGCCAGAACCATGAATACACCCCACATTGATCCCGTCTGCGGCATGACCGTGGAGCCTGAAAAGGCCGCCGGAACCTCGGAGTTCGGGGGCACCACCTATTACTTCTGCAGCACCCATTGCGAGAAGTAGTTCAATGCCGCTCCTGCCCGCTATATAAAAACGTCGGAACCTGACACAGCTTCCTGCTGCGCCCATCACGGCCACGCGGGCCATGCACACCCGGCGGCAAAACCCGCCGGTGCAGCTCCCGGCATGAAATACACATGTCCGATGCATCCGGAAATCGTGCAGATGGGCCCAGGCACCTGCCCCAAATGCGGCATGGCGCTGGAGCCCATGACCTACTCCGCGGAGCCGGAGGAAGACCACGAACTGAAGGACATGTCGCGCCGGTTCTGGGCAGCGCTCATCCTCACCGTGCCAGTGTTTCTGCTGGCCATGGGGGAGATGATTCCCGGGCAGCCCCTCTCGCACGTGATCTCCCACGGCGCGGGCCGCTGGGTCCAGTTTGCCCTTTCCACGCCAGTGGTGCTCTGGGCCGGAGCCCCGTTTTTCGCCCGCATGTGGCAGTCATTCCGGACGGGCCACCTCAACATGTTTACCCTGATCGGCATCGGCACCGGTGCGGCCTTCGGCTTCAGCGCGCTGGCCATGCTCGCGCCGGGATTTTTTCCAGAAGCGTTCCGGGGCCACGGCGGCGAGGTGGCCGTCTACTTCGAGGCTGCCTCTGTCATCATCGTGCTGGTCCTCATGGGCCAGGTGATGGAACTGAAAGCCCGCGACCGCACCGCCGGGGCCATCCGCGCCCTCATGGGCCTTGCCCCCAAGACCGCCCGCCGCGTGGGCTCTGACGGCGCCGAAAACGACATTCCGCTCGGCGACGTTCAGCCGGGAGACATCCTCCGGGTGCGGCCCGGCGAGAAAATCCCCGTAGACGGAACCGTCACCGAAGGGAAAAGCCACGTGGACGAGTCGCTGCTTTCGGGCGAGCCGGTCCCCGTGGAAAAGCTGCCCGGCTCTGCCGTCACCGGCGGCACCGTGAACAGCAGCGGATCGTTTCTCATGCGGGCCGGGAAGGTCGGCTCCGAGACCGTCCTCTCACGCATCGTCCAGATGGTGGGCGAGGCCCAGCGGAGCCGCGCTCCCGTGCAGAAGCTCGCCGACCGGGTGTCGGAGATTTTCGTCCCGGTGGTGATCGCCGCCGCCATCCTGTCATTCGCCGCCTGGGCCGTCTGGGGCCCCGAACCCCGGTTCGCCTACGCGCTCGTGAACGCGGTGGCAGTGCTCATCATCGCCTGCCCCTGCGCGCTGGGCCTTGCGACCCCCATGTCCGTCATGGTGGGCGTGGGCCGGGGCGCATCCCTGGGCGTACTGATCCGCGATGCCGAGGCGCTTGAGACGCTCTCCAGCGTGGATACCCTGGTCGTGGACAAGACCGGAACCCTCACCGAAGGAAAACCGGAGCTGGTCACCGTGGAGCACACCGGTGTCTGGCGGGACACGCTTATCCTCGAGGTGGTGGCGGGCCTTGAGGCGGGCAGCGAGCACCCGCTCGCCGCTGCCATCCTTGCCGCCGCGAAAAAGCGGAATATCACTCCGGCGGAGGTCCTGGAGTTCAGGGCCGTACCCGGCGAAGGCGTCACTGGTGACATAAACGGGCAACCCGTAGCGCTCGGCAACCGGAAGCTGATGGAATCCATTGGCGCGGATCTCTCGAAAGCGGCCAGCCGGGCCGAGGAGCTCCGCCAGGAGGGCCAGACCGTCATGTTCCTCGCGGCTGGCGGCCGCATCGAGGCGATTCTGGGTGTCGCCGATCCCATCAAGCCAACCACTCCGGAGGCAATCCGCACGCTGAAGGAGAGCGGCCTGAAAATCGTCATGCTCACGGGCGACAACCGCACGACAGCCGCCGCCGTGGCGCAGAAACTCGGCATCACCGAAGTGGAGGCGGAGGTCTCCCCGGCTGGAAAGAACGAGGTGATCAAACGGCTCCAGTCGGAAGGCCGCCACGTCGCGATGGCGGGTGATGGCATAAACGACGCCCCCGCACTCGCCCAGGCGGAGGTCGGTATTGCCATGGGCGGCGGCACCGATGTGGCAATGGAGAGCGCCGGGGTGACGCTGCTCAAAGGCGACCTGCGCGGCATCGCCCGCGCCCGGCGGCTCAGCCAGGCCACAGTGAAGAACATCCGCCAGAATCTCTTTTTTGCCTATGTCTACAACGCACTTGGCGTCCCCGTCGCCGCTGGTGTCCTGTACCCGGCATTCGGCCTGTTGCTTAGCCCCATGATCGCCGCAGCAGCCATGAGCTTCAGCTCCGTGTCGGTCATTACCAACGCCTTGCGGCTCAGGAAAGTGCCGCTGTAGGCCCTCTTGACCACGGTGAACGAAGGGAATCATATCAAGCGTATGGAACGGATCGCCATGGCAGTATTCACCGTCCTGTTCACCACCTCGGTGACCATGGTGGCCGCCTGCCGCGAGCGGTGCCTGCAGAACGCGGAGCACATTTCAGCCACCGCGCCTGCCGGGCCAGCCGCGATGGCCTGTCACGGCTCCGGTACTCCGGAACCAGACCGGAAAAGCCCGTCGCCCGGAACCGGCTCTTGCTTCCATGAAGCGGCCTCCGGCGGGATCGTGACGCCATTCGCGGCGGTTCCGGATGCCTCCCCGGTCTTCATGCCGCTTATTCTCGCGGTCCCTCCAGTCATGGGAAACGCCCTCTCTCCAGCCGTTCCCTTGCGTCCCCATGCGGCAGCCCCGCCGGGCGGCAGCCCCGGCATCCTGCTCTCCACCATCGTCATCACCTGCTGACAGCCGGAACCTGTTTGCCGGCCGGCGCCCTCCGGGCACCGGCCCAGTGACACGTCTTCAGACCACTGTTTCAGCGAGGTAGTTCCAGATGAAAACCCAGAAGCCCGGCCGGTGGCGGACACCGGCCTCAATGACGGCCACCCTCATTCTTGCCCTCACCGCTTCCAGCTGCGCGGTGCCGGCACAGGGTGGAATGAATGAAGTCCGCAACATCCTCCAGGACCGGCTCCCGCAGGAACTCCACTGGACCTCGGATGGCGATCCGGGAGGAGAACTGGAAAAAATCGTCACCAGCCTCCTGGAGAATGAACTCACCCCCGACGCCGCCGTGCAGATTGCACTGATCCGGAATCCAGGTCTCCAGGCTGTCTATGAGGACCTCGGCATTGCACAGGCGGATCTCGTGGAGGCTGGCCTGCCGGAAAACCCGCGGCTCGGCGTGAGTGTGCGGTTCCCCGGCTCTGGCAGCGGAACCAACACCGAGATCGGGATCGCACAGGAGTTTCTGGGCATCCTGCTCATCCCCATGAAACGGAAGTTTTCCGGACGGGAGTTTGAACGGGCGCAACTCCGGGTGGCAGACGAGATATTCCGGTTCACGGCACAGGTCCGTGCCGCCTACTATGAAGCTGTCGCCGCCCGGGAGCAGCTTTCCCATGCCACGGACGCGCTGGATGCGGCTGCCGCCGCTGCCCGGTTCGCGGAACGGCAGCGGGCGGCCGGCAACCTGAATGAAATGGACCTTCTCGGCCATCTGTCATTCGAGGCGGAAGAGGAGATCGCCCATGCCCATGCAGCCACCGATGCCGCCATCGCCCTCGACAACCTCGCAACCCTTCTGGGAACCGGCACCCGGCAAGAGCAGGTCCGCCTGCCGGAACGGCTGGAGAATCCGCCGGCACTGCCCACACCCGGTGCCGAGACCCTGCTGGTGGCATCTGTCACAAGACGGCTGGATCTGCTGGCTGCCGCAAAGGAGACCGAGGCAATCGAAGCCGCGCTGCGCATTACCCGCAACTGGCGCTGGCTTGGAGGACTCGAAGTCGGTGTGAGCCACGAACGCGATACGGACGGCTCGAGCTTGACCGGACCGGAGTTCAGCCTGGAGTTGCCAGTTTTCAACCAGAAACAGACCGATGTGGCAAAACTGGAAGCAGCCCTTCGGCGCAGCCGCCGGGAACTGGAATCAAGGCGCCACGAAGCCGGAGCGGAAATCCGCAGGCTGGTCCGGCAGCTTGAGGACGCACGCCGCTCCGCGCTTTCCTGGCGTGATGAAATCCGGCCGCGCCGGGAGCGCGTCCTTGAGGAAACCCTCTATCACTATAACGGCATGCTCCGGGGCGTTTACAACCTGCTGGAAGCCCGCCGGGCGGTTGCCGAAGCGGGGCGGGAGTTCACCGGTGCCGTTCGCAACTACTGGACACTCCGGGCGGAGCTGGAACTCGCCGCCGGGGGGCCCGTCACGGGACCTGCCGCCGTGGAAAGCCCACCCCCGGAGGCCGGACCGGAATCCGTAACTGATGGAATCCCACCCCACAGCCATCACTGAACCGTCAGCCACCACAGGAGACACCGCCATGAACCGCCGCCATCTGCTGAAAAACATCGCTCCCACACTGGCCGGAGGGGCCGCCATTGCCGGGCTGCTTCCAGGCCGGCTGGTCCAGGCATCAGCCGCCGGCACCACAAGACACCCCCCTTACACACCCGTCGTCATGCCCAACGGATGGACACTCCCCTCCCGGTGGGAAGACGGCTGCCGGACATTCCACCTGGTAGCCGGACCCCTGCAGCACGAGGTTGCGCCCGGCATGACCATCAACGCCTGGGGCTACAATGGCTCCACTCCCGGTCCGGTCATCGAGGCCGTGGAAGGCGAACGGGTCCGGATCTACGTCACCAATAACCTGAAGGAGCATACCTCCGTCCACTGGCATGGCCTCATCCTTCCGGCCGGGATGGACGGCGTGGGGGGGCTCACGCAGCCCCAGATCAGACCCGGCGAGACATACCGTTACGAGTTCACACTCCGGCAGCATGGTACGTTCATGTACCACCCGCACGCGGACGAAATGGTCCAGATCGCACTCGGAATGATGGGATTCTTCATCGTTCATCCCCGCACAGTCCGGACACCGAAGGTGGACCGCGACTTCTGCATCATGCTCATGGAATGGCATGTGGAACCCGGCACCAGCACACCAGACCCGAGCGTCATGACCGATTTCAACCTCTTCACCTTCAACAGCCGGGCTTTCCCCGGAACCCAGCCGCTCATTGTCAGACGGGGCGACCGGGTGCGCCTGCGTGTGGCGAACCTGAGCATGAACTCCCACCCGGTCCACTTCCACGGCCACCCGATCACTGTCACAGCCACCGACGGCGGACAGATTCCCCGCACCGCCTGGTGGCCCGAGACCACCGTGAATGTCCCCGTGGGAAGCACCCGGGACATCGAATTCACGGCGGACTACCCAGGTGACTGGATTCTCCACTGCCACAAGTCCCACCACACGATGAACCCGATGGGCCACGGCAACCCGAACACCCTCGGCGTGGACCAGCGGGGTGTCGAGGAGAAAGTGGAGAAACTCATTCCCGGCTACATGGCCATGGGCGAGCACGGCATGGCGGAGATGTCGGAGATGCAGATGCAGCTCCCCGGGAACACGCTTCCCATGATGGCTGGCATCGGACCCTTCGGTCCCATCGAAATGGGAGGAATGTTCACCGTGGTGAAGGTACGCGAGAACCTGAAAAATTATGACGCCGACCCCGGCTGGTACGACTATCCGAAGGGCACGAGGGCTGAAAAAGCCAGTCCGCCCGCCGTGCCTCCCGTCATGCGAGACAACTCCTCCCGCTGACACAAGCAGCAGATTCATTTTCCCAGGTATTTCAGCAAGTTATCCGTATCCGGCTGGCTGAACCAGCCGCCCCGGGCCACCCCGTGGGCGGCCCCTTGCCAAGGAGCCGGGTTGCTTGTAAACCCCCCGGAATCCTTCGGGAGGAGAGGTCCTTCAATGGCCCACTTCATCACCAACAAATGCACCGGTTGCACCATGTGCATCCGCGTCTGCCCGACGGGCGCCATCACGGGCGACAAGCGGGAAACCCACTTCATTGATCCCGAGCTGTGCATCGACTGCTCCACCTGCGGCATCTACTGCCCCTATGACGCCATCGAGGACGGCCTGGGGCTCATCGTCCCGAAGATCAAGCCCAAGGACATTCCGAAAGCCTACGTCGTGGACGAGCTGTGCTCGGGCTGCGTCTTCTGCGTGGACGCCTGCCCGTTCGACTGTATCCAGATGGTGGACAAGAAGATCCCCGGCGAGGCCGGCAACTTCCAGATCGCCTGGGTGGACCAGAAGAAATGCGTCTCCTGCAAGCTCTGCGCACAGGTCTGCATCAAGGACGCGATCCGCGTGGAACGTCCCACCGTCTTCCAGAACGAGAGCTACCTGGGTCACCAGCGGCCCGAGGAGAAAGCCATCTCCCTGAAGACCCTCCTGAACAAGTACCCGCAGGCTGACGACCTGAAGCCCTACGCATAACCCCGCAGCGGCCGAACACGAAAAACGTTCGCCGGACCGCGGGGGTTTTTCGTTGGAACTGAGAAACCAGTCCCCTCATCCGCCGCCCCTTTTCCGGCGGGTCTGTTTCACGGGGGCCGTGCCGGCGGGAGTTCCCTTTTTGACCGGCTTTGCAAATGCCGCTTCCATCCGGCGGTGTTCAGCGAGTGCCGCCACCACAAGCTGCGGCGAATCGGTAATCACAATGTTCTCGTCATTCAGCTCGTTGGCGGGGCGCGTGTAGTTGAAGCTGCCCGTGGCGAGCCACGTCCGGTCCACGACCATGAACTTGTGATGGAGTTTTCCCGGCGGCGGACTCCGGAGCACCCGGCAGCCTGCCCCTTCGAGTCTTTCATCGGGGCTCCATGACTGCGCCGCCTGGCCGCTGTCGAACAGCCCCACGCAAGCGACTCCCCGGTCACGGGCCCGGAGCAACGCATCGAGCAGTGCTGAACTTCCCGAAAAGGTGAAGATCGCGAACCGGATCTCCTCATTCGCCCCGTCAATGAGCCGGACCAGTTCTACCTCGGCATCGTTGTTCGGAGTGAACAGCGCAAGAATGTTTCCGCCGCCCGTGGCCGGCACCGGTTCCAGCGGCTTCGGGGACTTTTTCACCCGCCGTCCGAACGCCCCGCTCCAGGCCTCGCGGAACTTGTCCAGGTACGCCTTCACGATCGCGGGTTCCCGGAGGATGACGGCGTTGTTGAAGTTGAGCCGCGAGTCTGTATCTGTGAAGTTCATCGAACCGGTCCAGACGGCCTCGGTGGGTTTTCCGAAATCCCGCACGGCAAACTTGTGGTGGAAGATGGCCGGATTGTAGTCAGACCGCGCATCCACGCCCGTGCGCCAGAAGTCGAGCATGATGAGCCGGTTTCTTTCGAGGGAATCCGGCGGCAGCGGTTCCAGCTCCGGGATGTCGTCAGCATCCAGCAAAGCGTCATCACTGACCGTTTCCGTTCCTTCCTTCGGGAGCCGGGCAATAAGGTAGTCCATCTCCACCACCACGCGGACCTTCACCCGCCGCCTTCCGGTGCGCCCGCGGGCCCGCTCCAGCAGCGCGGTGGCTAGTTTTTCGCTGTCCCACTCCTGCACGAGGATGTCCAGCGTGCAGCAGGCACCCCGAATAAAGGCGGTGAACTCCCTTTCAAGATCGTCCGGCGCGCCACGCGAGGCAGGCCCTGCAAGAAACCGGGGGGCTTCCTGCGCATGGACAGAAGCCCCAGCGCCGTGCAAGGCTGCGGCAAGCAACGCCAGAAGGAATACGTGACGAGACACCGTGAGCATGACCACCCCCCACCCTAACCGTTTCTGCCGCCCTGTGCCCGGCCTTTTCCGCCGTAGCCTTCCGGGGCTTCTTCTCCTCCTCGCAGTATGCCTTGGGTCTGTGACAGGTAGTGTCACACGGGCAAACGCCCAGGAGCCCGTGAAAATCTCGGTCGGCGTGCACCTTCTGTCGGTGGGCCCCATCGAGCGCGATCTCTACTATGCTGATTACTACGTCTGGTTCCGGTGGTCGGGCGATCCCCGGCTCAATACCTTTGAAATCATCAACGGCGTGAACTCCGGAGAAGGGTTCCAGATGCTCCCGGTCGAAACCCGCAACAATTCCGATGGCCTGAATCTGGAGATCTACCGGGTTACCGGCAATTTCAAGCGCTACTCCGGCTCCCGGAAAGTCGTCCTCCAGATCGAGAACACGATCTACGAAACGGACAAGGTTGTCTATGAGGGGCTTCCGCCGACCGTGGAAGCCACTGCCGGCGCCTCCGGCTGGACCCTCGACCGCGCCACGTGGATTCCCAAGGTGCACACCTACCCGACCGCCTTCGGTGATCCGGGCCGTGATGGGGAAACCTCTGACTACTCACGCCTTGAGCTCGACATCCGGCTCACCCCCCGCATGGACGCCTTCCGGGGACTCGGACTTCTCGGCTCCGTGCTGGCTTTCCTGCTCGTGGCGCTCACCGGGCTCCCCCGGTTCGATGTGTCGGCCGCAGATCTTTCTATCGGAGCGGGCGGTGTTGCCCTGCTTGTAGGACTCTCCGGCCTTGCCGGTTCCACCGGCGCCCTCTGGGCGGGTGTCACGGCGCTCGCGGCCGCCGCCTGTGCCGGCGCGGCCCGCCGCTTCGGATCACGGGACCTGCAGGCGCTTGTCCTTTATATCGGCTCGCTGGGCCTCGCCGCGTATTCCGTCATCATGGCCTCGCTGTTCTGAACCTTCTTTCCGCCGGTCTGCACCCGCGTCCGTGACGCCCCGGCCCGGCAGACGGGAAGCAGCATGCAGTCCCGGCACACCTCCCGGTCCGGTCTCGCCGGACAGTCTTTCAGGATTCCCAGACGGCAGAGCGCGAAATCGTATTTCAGCGGATCCGCCGGATCGAGCAGCCTGAGCGAGGCTGTGGCCTCAAGGGCGGTCTGCCAGCCATTCGTCGCCCGCCGCGTGAGACCCAGATAGCGGGCAATACGGGACAGGTGCGCGTCCAGAGGAAGCACGAGCTGGCCCGGCCGGACAAAGCGCCACAGTCCCAGGTCAATGCCATCGTCGCGGACCATCCACCGGAGAAAAAGGTTCATCCGCTTGCAGGCAGAGCCGTCAGCAGGGTCCGAAAGGAAAAACCGTACTGTTGCTGCCGCCGGAAGTTTCCCCCGCGGGTAGACCGGTGTGCAGTCGCCTGCGAGCAGTTCCCGTACCCAGGCCGAGAGTGCGGGGCCGGTGGTAAGTGTCCCGGCCAGGTGGTACCGGGAGAACTGGACCCCAAGGCTCCCGTGCCGCTCCTGCGCCAGCGCGATCCAGTGAAGCAGCAGCAGCACGTCGTCGCCGGAGTTGAACCGGTGACGGAACCCGGAAAGCCTGCGCCGGAGTTCCCGCCGGCTGGTATTTTTCAGGAATACCGATGGCGACGGCCCGAGAATTGGCAGAACCCGTTCGATGGAGCCGAAGATCGTCCCGACATTGCCGTAGGCGAGCGCGGCAGAAACGAGCGCGACCAGTTCCCGGTCCAGCGGGTTTTCGTACCTGTGAGCGTAACGCAGCGGGTCCGACTGGATGAAGCCGGGCTGGTGGTATTTTTCCAGCACCGGGGCGAGAAAATGGCTGAGCCGCTCCGCACGTTCTTTCGTGATGGCGGGACGGGGTTCCGCTTCGTTCATGGAAAGCCGCCGTCTTGCCGGCGGAAAGGATCAGGCCGCCGGATCAGCCTCTTCGGCCAGATCATTGGCCGTGTCCTCGATGGTGTCACCTGCGGCGACTTCGGCGGCTTCTGCCGCCTCGCCCGGACGGAGCACACGGCGCTTCACCGCCTTGCGTTCAAGCTGGAAGATCACCGGCGTCTTGATCTCGGACCGCTCGATCTCGTCCACGACAATGCCGCGGAAGGTATCCTTCGCGTCGGAATCCTTTGGCGCATTGAGCACCGGCTTATGGACAATTGCCCGGACGGTCGTGCGGCGGTGCTTGCCCTTCACGTTCGTGAAGACAAGCCGGTCACCCACGGCGAGCGGCTGCTCGGGCATCAGTCCGATCACCAGCACACCCTTGTCGTCCAGGGTATAGGCGTGGAGTCCCTCAAAAAAGATTTCGCCGCCGCTCATATCGGTATACCGGTCCTTTCGCCAGACTGGGTATCACTCCCTTATAATCCTACCGGCGCTGGCGGAAGGGTCAACGCGCCGGCCTGTTAATTCTTGCGGGCACAGGTGACCCGCATCATCTGTTCGCGGAACCGTCGCGGGGAAAGCGGAGTGACATTCTCCACGGTCCATCCCGGTGCCTCCGCCGCCAGTTCCTGCCGCTCGGAGGTTTCAAATGCCGGACCCCGGACAAATACCGCCCGGCCATCGGGCTTGAGAAGGCCGCCCGCGAGATTCAGCACAAAGGCAGGTGTTCCAAGCGCCTGCGCGGTGAGGCGATCGAAAGAACCCGGCTCTCCGAAGATTCCCTGTGCCACGGATACGGGGTCCACCCGCGCCTCCACGGCCCGGAAATTGGCGAGCGACAGGAGCCTTGAGGCGTGTTCCTGGAAGGTGATCTTTTTCCGGCGGGCCTCGATGCTCGTCACCTGCGTGTGTGGCCTCGCCCACGCGATCACGAGCCCCGGAAAACCTGCCCCGGAGCCCGCGTCCGCCACGCGGCTTCCATCGGGGATCTCCCGCGCTATCTCGATGGCATCAATCATGAGTGCCTCGACAAGCGCATCTTCATCCGGGAGTGCCGTGAGCCGCACCGCCCGGTTCCACTTGAGCACCTCGCGGGCGAGCTGGAACAGCGGCATTACATCCGTGCGCGGAGAGCCGGTTCCGCGAAGTGCCTCGCGGACTGCCGATTCAACACCTGCGTCTGGGGACACGGATATTTGCGGCCCGCAATCAGCCCTCGGCCTCGTCGCGCTTGAGGAGCTTGTCCACGTCAACCTTCAGGTCCAGGCGGGTCTCGGCCTTGATCTTGTCGAGCAGCTGGCCCTGCACCTCGCTCCGGAGCTTGCGGAAAAGGTCCTCACGCACCTCCTCAAGCTGCTTCTCCCGGAGCGCCGGATCCGGGTCCAGACGGGATTTCAGGCGGACCATCACGAGCCGGTCATCGACCTCGAACGGGCCGGCCACATCACCCGGCCGCTTCAGCATGAAGGCTGACAGCTTGAGCTGGCCTGAACGGCCGATCTTGTTCACCACATCCACGCCGCTCACGTTGCCGGCGTTACCGCTCTCGTTGCGCGCAAAGACGCCGGTTTCGCCGCTTTCGGCACCCTTGATGGACTTCGCCGCGCGGTCGGCCGGAACCCCTGACAGAAGGGCCTTCCGGAGCCCGTCGATCTCTCCCGAGAGCTTCTCGCGGGCAAGCTGCTTCTTCACGCGCTCGGCAATCTGTTCCCTCACCTCTTCCATCGGGCTTGGCGCGGGCGGCAGGATCTCCTTGAGCTGGTAGACGATGACACGGTTGCCGAACCGCGCCATCTTCGGCGCATCACCCGGCTTGAGCGTCCCGAAGATGGCCTCCTCGTAGATCAGCCGGGAGCCCCCGTCGGTTGCCAGCTCGTTCACCGTGAACAGATCGAAATCGACAGCCGTCCGTTCCTTTGTCGCAAGAAGCTCGATCGCTTCGATGATCGGTTCCGGCGCATGTTCCGTGTACTTGTCCCAGTCAAAGTCGACGAGCAGACCACGACCCTCGAAGTAGCGCTTGAGCAACTCCTTCGAGACGTTGCGGATCATCCTCTGGGGTGAGTGTTGGGGCATGCGATCGAGATCTCCAATCTGACGCGGAAGTTGCATCGCCATCGACGCGGCGGACCTTGCCGCCGTCACTAACTCAACTGCGTCCGCGAGTCTGAACGCGGGCGCTGACCTGAAGATCGACGGTTGACCATCCAGATGTCTGCATCGCTGTCACGACATCGTCGTAAACAGGCTTTTGCCGAGTGGAATCGAAGAGAGTGATCACGAGGGCGGCACGCTGTGGCTCAGCAACGGGCTGAACAGTCGCGCGGTACAGGAGATTCAACAGCAGGCGCCACCGCTGGCCGCCGGTCGCCTGAAGTGCCTTGCGATACACCTTGACCGGCGACCACTTGAAGCCATGCTCCACCAGATGCTGCTCATAGAGCTTGCTGTAGTCGCGCGGTTCCAGGGGAATCTTGCTCTCGTGCGCAGGCTTTCCATCGTCCCCGACGTCGTAGGTGCCAAGCGAAACGTCCACATTGGTCTGGCAGTACTCCGCGCCAGCACTCGGGCTTAGCGGCGGGTCGTACACCAGCGTCATCAAGAAATCGCCTTCCACACGTCCGTCCGGGCGGCGGAAGCACTTCGGGATGGGGAAGTCGGCACGCGCGAAGATCTTCTTGCTGGGCTGCAGCTCGGGCTCGAAGATCATCGTTGCCTGCCACGGTCGGCACGTCAGTACATCGCTGGGGTCGCTGGGCACCCCGAACCCGCGATATCGCAGCTCGGCAGCATCGATTGGGCCATGCGCCAGCGCAGCCGAATGGACGAGCAGCGCCTTTGCGAGCGTCCGCGACATCGAACCTGCCGTACCTGATCGGATGTGCGCCAGGATCGACGTCACGATCGGCGTGGAGAAGCTCGTTCCGATTGCCTCACAGACTTGGCCGTTCTGGCTGAGTGAGAGAACGCCAACTTGCCGGTAGTTGAGTTGCCCGTCGCAGTTGCCCCCGATATGGCCGACTTCGGGCTTCGGCAGGAAGGCCGCGCCGGGTCCGCGCCGTGAGAACGGCGAGGGATCTCTGGGCCTGACCCGTGAACTCGGGCGATTGACGTGCGCCACCGCACCAACAGAGACACCCAGCGCGGAGTCCGCCGGCGGATGAATGCGATCGCGCTCGCCAAGGTCTTCCGGAGGCCAGCCGCGCAGCGGATGCTCCTCATAGTTCCCCGCGCACGAGACGAACGACACGTCAAACTCCTGCTGGAGCTTGTCAAGCTCGATGCCGAACTCGGAGAACGCATCGTCGCGGCAGACCATGTCCTTGCGGCTCAGCGAGAGGTTCCACACCCGGACATCCGGGTACTTTCTGACCACCCGGCGGACGGTATTGAGTAGATCATCTTCGGTGAGCGGTGTTGTCCGCTTCGGAACGGCCACGACGTCGACGATGCGACACTGCGTACGCGGAAACTGAGGATCTTTGTGATTGAGGTGATACCCGTTGGCGATCAGACCGGCGACGAAGCTGCCATGAGAGTTGTCCTGGTCTGCGCGGGGAACATCCTCTTCGTCTCGGTCCACCACCCAGGCCTGTAGGAGCGCATTCTCGGGGTCCGTCCCCGTATCGATGATGCCGACTACCGGGTACTCGACGTCGGCGGTGGGAGCCGGAAAGTCCGCTTCCGTCAGCGTGCCTACCGGAGCGTACTGAGCAGTGACTTCGAACTCGGGTACCAGCCCGATGGACTGCGTGCCGATGAAGCTCGCGAGAGCAGCGATCGCGTCGGGTGTGATCCCGCGGATGCAAAAAATCCGGAGATCTGCAAGGTACGGGAGCGACTCTGGGACCTCGAGATTCAGCTCGCGTGCCAGCGCCAGCAGTCCTTCGAAGATCGCTCCATCCGCCCGACTGCGTCCGTGCTTGAAGAGCCGGACTCGGATCTGCTCAGGGCGCCGCTCCGCCACCAACCGCTGGAGAGCCGCGACGCCACCATCCCCGGCCGCGTCATCTGCCGTGTACGGCTCGATCCGCCGCAGGGTCGAGACATCGGCGTTCAGATTGGCCGTGGCTCCTCTCGCCATGTCCTTCTCGAGCTCGTCCAGCCCCGCACTTGTGACACTCACCAGTAGGCGACCGAAGTCCTCGCCGCCGATGATTGGGCACGAGTCCCGCTCGAACAGATGGGTAGGGCGATGACTCTTCGCCAGAGCTTCAGGCTTGAGGACGACGCGGGCTACAGCGGGAAGATGGCTTCGGCGCTGGAGGAGCTCGCCAAAGTACTTCCTAACGTCGAGGATCTCGCCAAGGAGTCGTTGGCGCTGAGCGTCCAAGCCTCTCGCGTCAAAGACCTTTCGCGGGCTACCGCCGGGGGGCTTTGCCTGAAGATCCTCGTCCCGTGTGAGGACGATCTTGATTGGGAGCCTTTGCTCGTTGCTGGCCATGCGAATCATCCGAATGCAGACGGCGAGACAGCGTCGGCTCAGACGAGCCGAAGAGCGCTGACAATCGTTTCAAGGTGAAGACTTCGGGC